>SKPR01000233.1 GCA_007119455.1 Candidatus Brevefilum sp.
GGATCAGAGCCCGCAGGTTGACCAGCAGTGGCCGCCAGGCGCGCAGATCAAAGTGGTATTCTTCCCCCTCAATTGACACCTTCAGATAGTGGGGCCGCGCGTGGTGGGGAGCGATATCCGGCGAAAGGGTCATGACCTGCAGGGGGATGGGGGCGGTCTTCAGGGTCCAGGCGTCTTCAAGTACCTCGATCTCCTGGAGTCGATGGTCTTTATCGGCCAAGACCCGGCAGCGTGCCAGGGGGAAGGCGCCGGTTTCGGCTGCAAAACGCAGTGAGATCTGCAAGTCTGCATCGGCATATTCCAGGTGGGGAAACTGCGCTGCGGTTTGGTGAAAGATCCGGCTGGCCTCGTAGGGGTTTTGCACGGTGACTGCCAGCACCGTCACCATTTTGCGCTTGAAGACATCCATCCGTTGTGCCCGGCTGAGGGTGATCGCCAGCGAACGTTCATCGAGGTGCCGCCAGAGGGTGCGCAATTCGGATTCGTTCCCCAGGGCATAGAAAGTAACCGGGAACGGGCGGCTGAGGCGCCAGCGCGGCCCGGTTTCATCAATAAAATAAAGAACAAGGCCCTCACGCGGGTCTTCGAATAGATCCAGCAACCAGCCGGTGAATTCAGGCATGCATCTCCTCAAGCCTGGCCACGATTTGGCGCAGGCGCATGACTTCTTTGTGTTCCTCAAGGAGCATGGACATCAGGAAGGTCTCGAAGGGTAGGGCATGGGCGGCATAGGCTGCAGCCGAGATATGTTTTTGGGCGGCGGTGAACAGGTCGTCAAAAGCCAGCTGGTCGCGCCGTCGCAGAGCGCGGCGGAAACGAGCCAGTGCCGCTTCTTCTTGTAACATGAGTTGGGTTGCGGAAGGGAGAGTACGTCCCATGGTTTTCTCCTTAAAAGGGTGTAGGGGAAATGATTGATTAAAATAACGGTAATTGATGCACCGGTCTTCCTGGTGCTTGCAGCTCCCAGGTGTCCTGTGCTGTTTCATAAAGCGCGGTGAGCAGTTGCTGGTATTCATTGCCGGCGGCGGGCGGGTTGGCCCGGGCCCAAATGGCAACCGGGGCGCCTGCGCTGATACGCCGGAGCAGGTTCAGGCTGTTATCGAGCAGGCGCTGGCGTTTGTTCAGATTGACGTTCTCATCCAGGAAGGTTGCCAGCATATCCAGGACAATGACCGGTGTCCCATTGACAGGCAGTTCGGCCAGCATGGCCACCATCTGGTAGCATGTGAATGCCCGTGACAGCCAGACCTGTTCCAACATGGTCTGGATTTCAGGTGTGTGTCGCCGCAGCGCCCTGGCCAGGGCATAAGCATCGAAGCAGTTGCCGCCATCAACCACCAGCACCTGGCCGCGCAACGCCAGGGTGGCAAGCATTTCCATCAAGGCCTGCAAGACGCCCCTGGAAGCGACCACCAGGGATATTTTGCCCTGCCTGGGCATCGGGAATGGGGTGATTTGTCGGTTCATAGCGCCATCTTACGTTGTCTGTACCTCGTCTGTTATGCAGCATCGGGGTGAAAAGGGTTGATCCACGTCATAACCTCATTATAATAGAATATATGTTCTAATTCAAGGGGGATTCAGGCCGATTGTCGGGATTGCTGGCTTAAAATAAAACACCCGGTTGTAAGTAAGACCGGGTGTCCTTTCTCTTTAGTTGGAGAGAAAGTCTGGGTTCAGTTGGTAAAGAGGGGGATATATTGTAGGATATTGGCTTTCAGTTCAATCGTCGCCGTAGCTGTGGCAGGCGGGTTGTCCGGGTCATTGGTTGAAATGGCGGAAAAGACGTAGGTTTCCTTTTGGCCAAAGGTGATATCTTTGGGAACCGTAATCGAGATCTCCAACTCGGTCTTTTGTCCTGGCTGGAGGCTGATCGATTGTGTGGTGAGATTATTGATTGTCCAGTTACTGGCTGTCAGATTGAGGCTATAGGTATCGGTTTTTAATCCGGCATTGGTCAGCTCAATCTTGAGGGTCGCTTCGCTCCCGGGAGACTGGGTGATGGTCACATGGGTTTTGTCAAGGGCAGGCTGATAATCCGGGATGGGTGTGCACGCTGAGACTGAAAAATCGTCCAGATACCAGCCTTCGTAGCCGATGTTGGTATCGCTGGTCATGGTGAACCGAAGCCTGACTTTTTTACCAGCGTATTCGGTCAAATCAACAACGGTTTGCGACCAGTCCTGTGAACCGCACCAGGCTGGACTTCCGGCTCTTGGATTGTCGTAGTTTACAGAGATATTGCCCGAATAGGGGTTGGTGAGCAATTTGCTGTTATCAATCTGGGTCCATGTCTGGCCATCGTTGGTGGTGATCTCCAGGAGCCCGCCGTCGAAACAGCCGATATTACTCGCCTCAATTTCAAACCAGTGCCAGAAGTTCATGATGATCGGCCGTCCATTCGTTTTAGGCAGGGTGATGGATGGGCTTGCCAGGTGCTGTTCGCTAATCCGGTTCAGATTTTTTGCGTAAAATGAATGAACGGGTGAATACGAGCGGTTTGTGCTGCGCACCCAGGTGTTTTCTACGCCATAACTCGTCCAACCGGAAGG
This sequence comes from Candidatus Brevefilum sp., assembly GCA_007119455.1. Lineage (GTDB taxonomy): Bacteria > Chloroflexota > Anaerolineae > Anaerolineales > Anaerolineaceae > Brevifilum. The sequence continues at coordinate 2,553 of SKPR01000233.1, forward strand.
CGCATTTTCGAAATCGGTCTGGTAGAGCGGTGAAAGTGCTGTCCCAGCCGGGCATTCACCTGGCGCAGCAACCGTCTTGAACTGGAAGGTGTTTGAGTAAGTGCCCGTTCCACAGGCGTTACTGACCCGCACCCGCCAGTAATAAGTGGTGCTGCCATTTAATTCAGTGGGAGGTGTATACGAAGGATAGGTCAACCCGGTTTGTGAATATTGGATTTTGGTGAAGGCTTCATCCAGGGCGATTTGGATTTCATAGGTCTGATTTGCCTGCGAAGTTTCCCAGGTAAAAGATTGGTCACGGGGTATATTGGTGGCCTGGTTCGAAGGACTGATGAGATTCACCGTTGAGGGATTTGAACTAAATATCGAAAGTGTAACGCTGGTATCA
>SKPR01000185.1 GCA_007119455.1 Candidatus Brevefilum sp.
AAATGAGCATTGTGGGACCCAGACCTCTATTGGTGGAATACCTGCCACTATACAACCCCGAACAAGCACGCCGCCATAAAATGCTGCCCGGCATCACTGGATGGGCACAGGTTCATGGCCGAAATACCCTAACCTGGCAGGAGAAATTCAATTTCGATGTCTGGTATGTCGACAACTGGTCCCTATGGTTGGATATTAAAATCATTGCAATGACAATTGTTAAAGTGCTGCGGCGTGAGGGGATTTCCCAACCTGGCCAGGCAACCGCCGAACCTTTTCGTGGAAACCATCGTGAAACGGATGCTGTCGCGCCCAAATCAGAACAAAATCAGGTTAAAGAGCAATGACCGTTATGGCACCGTGACCGGTGAAATCATGCCTGACTGCAGGTCTGCAAGCACTTCATCAAACAGGCGTAAACGGGCATTGGATACCCGCTCTGATTGCACATCAACCAGTCTAACTGATGCGGGCACCTGCACCCCGGCTCGCCCAGAAACTAAATCTGGCCAGATCTGAGCCAACGCCGGTCCCGGGTCCATGATGATGGTTCCAGCCCAATTATTTCTTGCAACATCTGGGGGCGAATCCCCAACCACCGTGATGCCTGATTCCGCAAGATTGGCCAGTAAATCCGGTTCAGCAAGCGCTCCTGCCACGTAGATCACATCGACACCCAGATTTTTAAATTGGTTAATGACCGGTCTGAAGGTATCCTGTGAACTTCCCGGGGCTAATGCCTCCCATTGGGGAAACCGCCCATGCGGCGGATACTGCGGCAGACATAATCCACAATAAAACCTTGCCCCATTTTCAAAACTTTGTGCGAGGGTATCACGATCAGCGCTCTCCGATGGGATCAACGCCGCCACTTTATAATCGTTCGAAATCAATGCTGCCAGATATCCAGCCATAAAAGCCTGGTGTTCTGACAGAGTTCGGGAATCGCCAATGATGCTCAAGTTTTCCTGGGGCGACCCGTCTTCGGCATCAATCCAGACAAAACTTATATCCGGCGATGCACTGGCAAAATTGACCAGATCCAAATCGGCGCCAACCCCCACCACCAGTTGAACCGACGGTGTGATCAGCTCTGATGCAATGTCCTGGTGGGTCTCAAGATTCATGCCTGCAGCGGTTGCCAGGGGCTCGAGGGCCAAACGCACCTGCTCGATGGTCAATGGGTCAGCATCAGCAGCTGAAACCAACAGAACAAGCGGCGTTTCAAGTGCAGGGTCACTGGTCGCTGTCATATCCGGTGTTGGCGCAACTTCCGTGATGACCGGCTCTTCCAGGGTTGGGTCAACCGGTGTTTGTAGTTCCGCATTACAACCCGCGATAAAAACGAACAGGAAAGCAGCGAGAGAAATAACAATGATACGAAACGATCTTTTAATCAAATCCATTGAAACAATTTTACCTTAGGAACCTGTAAAAATTAATCTTTATTATATCCGTCCAGAAGAAACACACGGTTATTTGTTTTGAATAGGGTAATTGCGCTTGATTAGTTCTCACCCCACATTGTCCCCACCAACAGATCGTGCAGATTCCACTTCGCTTCAGCAAAGGTTTTGATAACGAACTGTTTGAGGACAAACCTCAGGACATTGAGATACTGAGGGCTACTGCTCCAAATTATTATCCTGTTTTGCGAGTAAACTGATACCCAATTGATCAAATGCCTTTACCAATATTTTCTGTGTATTATAATGGACTTATGAAAAAAGTCACCGGGTCAATATTATTCGTAAAATCAGCCAGGGGTTGCCACCATGAGTCTGCCCAGTAGCGAACCACTTCCGAACGACATTAACGAACTTCCGCCAGCCCGACAACGTCATATCCGCAGACAGCCAAGGTCTGCCTCTTTTGCTGAACGCCAGATCCTGCTTGATTCTCTGGCTAAAACGACTTCCCCGACGCTTAATTTTTTTATGCTAGCCATCCTGGGGTCACTGGCAATCGGGGTAGCCCTTTATTTTAATGAGCCTGCCATTCTGATCGGTGCGATTGTGATCTTGCCATTTCATAAACCGGTCTTTGGATTATCATTGCTACCCGCCAGTCACAAGCTGGGACAGGGTTTACAGGCGGTAATCAGCCTGCTGATACTATCGGCACTAGGCTTTGGAGCCGGCAGCTTGAGTGGATGGTTACAACCAAATCCCACACTCTATAGACTTGACCTTTTCAGGTTTTCAACTTTTTATTGGGTTGACCTGGTGATTTTAGTCATCAGCACCCTGCTGAGCGCCGTGATCATCCTCCGCGAAGGTGTTTTACCCCGTGTGATCGGTGTGCTTTTGTCCTATACCCTGCTCATTCCCCTGGCCGTCGCTGGCTTTGGTTTAACGACAGGTCTGGCACAACTCTGGCCTGGCGCAATGCTGACCGCTCTGGCCCACATCAGCCTGGCCCTGGTTGTTGGCATCCTGGCTTTTATTCTTTTGGGTTTTCCACCAAAGTCTACCCTGGGATGGTTGATGGCCATCGTCCCCCTGGCCATTACACTGGCCTTGATCAGCGGGAGCTTTCACATTGCGCCTCCTCCAACACAGATTGCCATCCAGCCTTCACCTTCACCCACCCAACTGGCAATCGCTTCACCATCTGCCACGCCTGAACCCGTGGTTGAACACTCACCAACGGCCACAGAAACCGCCCGCATTGTGGAACTCACGGAAACACAGACCCCCATGTCCACAAATACCTCCACAGCAACACCGACGATTGAACCGACGACTTATTGGGCTGACGTTGACTCAGCCATGGGCGCCATTGTGCGCCAAGAACCGGCGTTTGATGCCCTGGTGGTGACGTATCTCAATAATGCGGAGCAGGTTGAAATCTTAGATGAATATGTTCCACAGGCTGGTACGCGCTGGTTCAGGGTCCTCACCCAAACAGGTGAAACCGGTTGGATCTTGGGATCT
>SKPR01000210.1 GCA_007119455.1 Candidatus Brevefilum sp.
CATTCGCCATGCGATCGAGATAAGGGGTAATGGTATACCTGGCAGGCTGCAGATCTACCCAATCAGGATGCTGAATATCAAAGGCGTTGGGATCCAGACGGGTCTTTTGCAAGCCAGGGCTGGTTGACCATTCAGCCCCATCAAAGACATCATAAACGCGTGCCCGCCAGTAATGACGATAGCCAGGGGGAGGGGGGGTATCCACCTGTGCCAAAAAGACGATATCCTCACTGATGGGTGTGCCGGTTCCCAAATCCATGGAGTTATCAAAGAAACCCGAAGTAGCGGTTGAGGTTGTTGACTCAAATTCAAAAATATCTGCAAATCTATCTGTAAACCGTTCCCATGATCTTGTGATGGAATCCCACCACTGCGTATAAGGTGCGTGTTGTCTGGTTGTGATGGGTATGAACCAGGCCAGGGCGATCAGAAAGATCGCCAAGAAGAGCAAGGCTTTGGCATTATTAAGCTGGGTTTCCGTATTGGTATGAACGCCTTCTTTGTTCCACTTGTGCCGATATCGTAAAAATGTCATCCTGCCAACGATCAGGAGTGTCATGAATAGGAAGGCCATTAAATGAAATGAATTTCGGGTTAAATCTGGATCGTAGTGTCCAATGACCAGCACGGTCACACCCAGGGGGATCATGGCCGGCCAGTCAGCGCCCTGTCGTATCAGGATGAAAGTTGCCGTTGATGCCAGAATCCATAACAGGACTGCCATCAAGGTCAAAAAAAGGATGGGATTCGTTACCTGCTGTCCTGAAACAAACTGTTCAATGGAAATCCTCAAACGCCACACGAGATGATCCACAATCCGTTCACGCCAGGTAACATCGAGGTCAATTGTGGTGCCCAAAAGCCAACCGCCTGTAAAGATTCCATAAATTGCTGAGAACAGCATTGCAATCAAGGGATGAAAACGGGAATACCCCAAAAACAGGCCGGTCAGTCCAGCAATAATGGTCAGGTAAACCAGGAGGTGAAGGCCTTCAGACCATTCAGTTGCCGACAGTCGTGCAGCCATCAGGAATACGGCCGCCAGGGCCAGGATGGCGATCCACACATCCCACCATCGATCAATTGGGACATTTTTGACCTTTAGAGTCATAGTAGTACTATATTCAACTTAACGTGTTTCGTCAATCATCGGCGAAGATGATCTGAATGGGTTGTTTCCCTGTGTTCTTTATTGTTGCAGTTTTTCTTCCAGCAGAGATTTGACCACTGACGGGTTAGCCTGCCCCCTGGTTTGCTGCATTACCTGACCGAAGAACCATTCACGCAAACCGGTTTTTCCCTCCTGATAGGCGGCGACCTCATCTGGATGAGCAGAGAGCACACCCTCGACAATGTTTTCCAGAATTTGGCGGTCTGAAATTTGTCCCAACCCTTCTTTCTGGATGGTGAGACCAGGTTTTTCACCGGTATCAAACATAAGGGAGAGAACGCTTTTGGCCGTGGTTATGTTGACCTCGCCTTTTTGAAGCATTTCGAGTAATGAAGCCAGATCTCGCGGTTCAATGATGATTTCTTTCATTGTTTGCCCGCTGATGTTCATCAGGCCAAACAACTCGCCCGTGATCCAGTTTGCCACCAGGCTCGGGTCAGGTTGGCTCATATAGGTCAGCGTATTTTCATAAAAATCTGCAATCGGTTTTTCACTCAGTAGCAGTTCTGTATGATAGGCTTCCAGCCCATAATCGACCATAAACCGGCGAAACCGGCGGTCGGGCCGCTCTGGCAGGCTGTTTCTGGCGGATGTGATTTGCTTTGGGGAGATATGGACAGGTGGAAGATCCGGTTCCGGGAAATAACGGTAATCGTGGGCTTCTTCTTTGGTCCTTTGAGAGAATGTCATCCCCCTGGTTTCATCCCATCCGAGGGTTTCCTGGTCAATCGAACTGCCTGCTTCCAGCAGGGCGGTCTGGCGTTTCAATTCATGCGTGATGGCATCTGTAACAGCCCGAAAGCTATTGAGATTCTTGATTTCCACGCGGGTACCCAGGTGGTCACTGCCAGCAGGCCGCACAGAAACGTTTGCTTCGAACCGGATCACACCTTTTTCGAGGTCACCGGAGTTGACAGCGAGGTATTGTAATACCCGGCGGAGGCTGCGGGTATAAGCCCTGACCTGATCAACGGAGTGCAGATCGGGTTCTGATACCACTTCCAGTAAGGGTATTCCCGCGCGGTTCAGGTCAACCAGTGTAAAGGGTTTGCCGTCACCCTGGTCCATATGGGTCAGTTTGGCGGTATCTTCTTCCAGGTGTACACGCCGGATGCGGATATTGATCCACCCTTCTTCTGACCATGCGGAGAGGGTGCCCTTCACGGCCAGGGGAAATTCGAATTGCGAGATCTGGTAGCCTTTAGGAAGATCAGGATAGAAGTAATTCTTTCGAGCAAACTGGCTGGTTTCAGCGACCTGGCAATCCAGGGCCAGGGCGACCTGCAGTGCATATTCAATCGCCCGGGCATTGGCGACCGGTAGCGCTCCGGGCATGCCAGCACACACCGGGCAAACCGCTGTATTGGGTAAGGCCCGGGTGGTATCGACAACCGGGCAACTGCAAAACATCTTGGACTGAGTCTGGAGCTCGGCGTGGACTTCAAGGCCGATATCTGCGATATAACCAGGTATCATTTTCTTTTTATTCGTTGGTTAATGCCCTCTCCAGCTCAATTGAAGAGGGCAGTTGGTTTATGAATGACGACTGACCAGCATAAAAAACCTGCAGCTGGTTCAGTTCAGAGTTTTTTTACAAACCGATCAATTTTCTCCAATGCTTTTTCGATTTGCTCATAGCTGGTGGCATAGGAACAGCGCACAAAACCGATTCCGGCTTCACCGAAGGCTGACCCCGGAACCACGGCCACCTTTTCTTGCAGGAGCAGTTTTTCGGCAAAGGTTTCATCGTCCATGCCGGTGTTATGAACATTAGGAAAAACATAGAATGCGCCATGCGGCTCGAAGGTCTCCAGGCCGATGGTGTTCATCCCTTCGTGGATTAACCTGCGCCGGCGGTCGTATTCCTGGCGCATCTCTTCCACATAGGGCTCGCCTGACCTGAGGGCTTCGATGGCCGCAAATTGCGAGATGGTCGGGGCAGACATGACCGAGTACTGGTGAATTCTCACCAGGCCGCTGATCAGGCTGGCAGGTCCGGCAGCGTAACCGATTCGCCAGCCGGTCATGGCATGGCTCTTTGAGAACCCGCCTAACAGGATCGTTCGTTCGTGCATGCCAGGTAAGGCCGAGAAGCACACATGCTGGTGACCGCCATATACCAGGCGGTCGTAGATTTCATCTGAAATAACCACTAAATCATGCTTTTCGGCCAGCCGGGCAATCGCTTCCAGGTTTTCACGGCTGACGACGGCACCGGTTGGGTTGTTTGGATAGCTCAGGAGGATCGCTTTGGTGGCCGGTGTGATGGCTTTCTCTATCACCTGAGGGTTGGGTTCAAAACTCTCTTCCATGGTCGTGAAGACCTCCACTGGTTTAGCGCATGCCAGCGCGACTTCTGCCTGGTAGGAGACAAAACAGGGGGTGGGGATGATGACTTCATCGCCCGGGTCCAGCAGTGCTGAGCAGGCCAGATAGAGCGCTTCGGATACACCCACTGTTGCTAAAACCTCATTGACCGGGTCGTATTGAACACCATACAAGGTCTCAAGCTGATCTGCGATGGCCTGACGCAACTCAAAAAGGCCAAGATTGGATGTGTAATGGGTCTCACCTTGCTGAAGAGACCGGATTCCTGCATCAATGATCGGTTGGGGGGTTGTGAAATCCGGTTCGCCAATCCCCAATGAGATTACGTCGTCCATGGAGGCTGCGATATCAAAAAATTTCCGAATGCCAGAGGGCTTCAGGGCTTTCACGGTCTTGCGTAAATAATTTTTGGTCATTCCTTCTCCTTAAAGGTTGGTAGAGGTTTCAGAAGGTTCTTGATGAATATTTTTACCTTTTGGTGTGATCAGCCATTCATCTCGCTGATTATTATAAAACAGATCGAACATCAGGTTGCCAGGAGAACAGAGCACCATAAAACCCAGACCGTCAGGTTCTCTGCGGCGTGCGATGATCTCCTTTACGGTGTATTGGTCCCCGTGCCAGATAAAGGACCGGGGATGTTCGGGGTTGCGACTGCCCGCGTAGGAGACAACCTGAGGTGTCATTTAACTGCCCAGGATTCGTCTCCAAGGTTGAACTGGCCGGATTGCCCCGTGATGGTGACATCGTGCCCGAGCAGTGAAGTGTCCAGGCGGCTATTGGTGATTTGAGCACCCGGGCCAATGATCGAATCGCGGATCAGGCTGCCTTTGACCACAGCCTCTTCTCCCAGTGAAAGGTTTGGCCCTAGCACAGATTGGCTCACCCGCGCATTCGGGTGGATGTTAACTGGTGGGATGATGACACAATCCTCCAGGTCACCATAGCGATGGCTATTATCACGCCCATGTTCGAGGAGGTAGCGGTTGGTGTCCAGGAGGGCTTCCGGCGTGCCGGCATCCAGCCAGACATCGACCATTTCTGTGCGCATCTTAAGGCCTTCCGCCAGCAGGATGTTAATGGCATCCGCCAGATAGTATTCACCTTTCAGGGATACGTCCTTTTCAATCTGGGTTTCAATGGCTGCGATCAGGTCTTCGGATTCTCTGAAATAATAGCAGCCCACGACGGCCAGGTTATTGCTCATATCCTCAGGTTTTTCCGTTAATTGGGTGACCCAGCCGTTTTCATTCACTTCAGCCACACCAAACCGGCGGGGATCGGGGACGGGTTTGACCCAGGCCACAGCATCGGCTTCTTCGTCTGCCAGAAATGAGAAGTCATTCTCGATCAAGGTGTCTGAAAAGGCCATCAGCATCGGGCCATGCAAGAATTCCCGGGCTTGCCAGAAAGCGTCCGATTGACCCTTCATCTCGGGCTGGACGGCATAATCGACATGCCAGTCGGGATACAGCCTGGCAGCGTGTTCCTGGATTTGCTCGCCCATCATCGGGCCGAGGATGAACACAAATTCAGCCGAATCAAAATCGGGGACCGTGAGAAACATATCCAGAACATAATCCAGGACGGTCTTACCTGCCAGAGAGACCAGGGGTTTGGGTTTGCTCCATGTGAGAGGGCGCAGGCGTGTGCCGAACCCGGCCATGGGGATCACAATTTTTAGCGGTTTACTCATTATTGATATCCTTTATGTAGAGGCTCATAAGTTTTCGTTATCTGCATCTATTAAAATTACTTTGACAGGCACTGCTGGAAAATGTCTCTTTAATCGCTCAATATCATAAATGAGTTGTTCCCCATATGAAACTCCAGAAGACATTTCTTTTTGAAGATAATAGCACGGTACAATCTCAACCCCCACATCCGCTTTATTTTCGTTGAAGAAATATTGGAATTTTGCCATGTCATAAAACATGAACGCGTACTTGCCAAATTGTACTTCAACTAAAACTTTTTCTTTAACAAAATCAATTTGTTTATATGCTCTTGATATTTTCAAGGGATGGTTAGGGATTTCTAATGTGTAATAATCTCTGATTTCAGTGTAGTTCAAATCACGAAAAGACTTTGTAAATTGAGAATTCATGTTTTTTGGCGAAAACAGCTTTTTCCCTAACATTGTTTTTTCTTTACTTATTTTGATCCGTTTTGCATTAACATTAGAAATGACTTGATAAATTTCTTTGCTGATTTCGGGATATCTGACTTGCAATATTTCTGATCCGCCTAGATGTGAATATTCATAAATTATCTTCATATTTCTGATCCTTTTGGTAATTTTCACCTTTTTCAAATAATCTGGCTTGTGAAATATCCGAGTCTGAATCAATAGTTACTTTTTTTGGAGGTATATACACATTAGGTTTTTCAGGATTATAAACTGGTCTATCCATTGGACGAATCCTTAATTGTCCTTTTTCTGCTTGCTTTATTCTTTCCCAGCCAACTTGTACGTAATCCTTAATTATCTCGGCTCCTATAGCTCTACGATTATGTAATAAGCTAGCAATGGCTGTAGATGCCACGCCCATGAATGGATCAAACACCCATTCATTTTCATTCGACATTGATAAAACAAGTCGTTCAATTAACTCAACTGGAAATTGACATGGATGTTTTGTTTTTTCAACATGATTCGATTTCACATTGGGAATATTCCAAACATCAGACGGGTTTTTACCTAATGGATTGCCCGACAATTGACCTTTTTTGGGCCCTTTATAATATTTTTTTTGAGGGTATTTTTGTGGAATGCGAATCGGATCTAAATTAAAAACATAATTATCAGTCTTTGTAAACCAAAGTATGACCTCATATCTTCCAGAAAAACGATTTGTTGCGTGAAGACCGTGTCCATAATGCCACACAATTCTATTTCGAAGATGCAAATTCAATTTTGAAAAAATTGGAAATAAAGCAATATCTAATGGGATAATTTCGCCATTCTCAACATAATTACCAACCTGCCAGCAGATACTACCTTCAGGTTTTAGAGTTCTCACACATTTTGTGATAATTTCTTCTTGTTGTGAGAGATAAGTTTGGATATCAGTTTTTTCTTCATACTCTTTACCAAGATTGTATGGAGGTGAAGTGACGATTAATTGTATGAACTCATCTGGTATTTCTTTGAGTAAATCGTTAACATCGCCATTAAAAAAAATGATATCAGCTTTTTTATCAAATATTGTAGATTTTTTTAGAGTCATGATCGTCCTAAAAGTACATATTATTAGAAATCTTGAATTAGAAATTAACCTCAGGCCAGCGGGTGTGCCATGCGGATTCAAGCTGGTAGGCGTGCCCAACCCGGAAGAGCAGGTCTTCTGAGAAGTTTGGCCCCATCAATTGCATGCCAACCGGTAACCCATTTTTATCATACCCCACCGGTAAGGCCAGCGCCGGGATACCAGCCAGGTTAGCAGGCAGGGTGAAGATATCCTGCAGGTACATGGCCAGGGGGTCATCGGTATGCTCACCGAATTTAAACGCCGTCGTGGGTGTCACTGGTGCCGCGATGAGATCGACCTGTTCAAAGGCCTGATCGAAATCGCGCTTGATCAGGGTGCGCACTTTCTGGGCTTTGCCGTAATAAGCTTCATAATAGCCGGCTGAAAGGGCATAGGTGCCCAGCATGATCCTGCGCTTGACTTCCGGTCCGAATTTGCGACCCCGTGTTTGGGTGAACATCTCCCAGATGCCCGATTCGCCCCCCATGCGAGGCCCAAATCGCACCCCATCATATCGAGCCAGGTTGGCAGATGCTTCAGCTGGCGCAATCAGGTAATAGACCGGCAGGGCGTATTCGGTATGGGGCAGCCGGATGGGGATGGTGACCGCGCCCAGGGCTTCCATCTGGATGATGGCAGCACGCACAGCGCTTTCAACCTCTGGCTGGATGCCCTCAATAAAATATTCTTCAGGAACACCGATTTGCAATCCTGAGAGATCAGGAGAACCTGGTAGCGCATATTCCGGTACAGCCACCTGCCTGCTGGTGGCATCGAGGGGATCATAACCTGCCATATGCTGGAACACCATGGCAACATCCGCCACGCTGCGGGCGATCACACCTACGGTGTCGAGGGAAGACCCGTAAGCGACCAGGCCGTAGCGGGAAGTTCGCCCATAGGTGGGTTTGATGCCGGTCACACCGCAAAACGCGCAGGGCTGACGCACGCTGCCACCTGTATCGGTCGCCATGGCAAATGGAACCAGGCGGGCTGCCACGGCAGCGGCACTGCCCCCGCTTGAGCCGCCGGGGACGTGCGCCAGATTCCACGGGTTTCGGGTGGGACCGTAAGCCGAGTTTTCGGTTGAAGAGCCCATGGCAAATTCATCGGTATTGGTTTTCCCCAGGGGGATGGCACCTGCATCGATCAACCGCTGGACAGCGGTGGCTGTAAAGGGCGGGCTGAAATTTTCCAGTATTCTTGAACCACTGGTGCAGCGCATCCCTGCCAGGCTCAGCACATCTTTAACAGCCAGAGGTATCCCGATTAGCCCTGGTGGGTTGGACACAATGCCTTGCAATTGACCATCTGCTGCATCTGCATCAGCAAGGGCCAGTTCTGGCGATCGGCGGGTGATAAACGTATGTAAGCTTGGTTCAAGCTCTTCAATTCGCTTAAGGTGGGCTTGAACCAGTTCACGGCTGGTGCAATCACCGGTAAGCAGCATACGGTGGGTTTCAGCCAGGGAGAGTTTGGTCAAATCGGTCATGTCAATTGCCCAGCACTGGCGGGACTTTGAACTGACCATCCCGGGTTTCAGGGGCGTTCTTGAGTAAATCGTCCCGGCTCAACCCCGGGCGGGGTTCGTCTTCCCGTAAAGATTGCGACTCAATGAGCACACTGGCGGTGGGGAGGATGTGGGTTGTGTCGATATCATCCAGGCGAGCGGCATAGTCCAGGATCTCAGAGAGCTGTTCAGCGTAAAGCTGTTTCTCTTCCTCGGTCAGGTCAAGTCGGGCCAGCCAGGCAATGTGTTCAACTTCTTTAATAGATAGTTTCATGCCGCTAATTATAATATGGTGAGTGGTTGATTTGGGAACAGTTGATGAATTGATCAGGCAAGGAGGTCATCAGAGAGAATGGTGAATCAAAAATTGTGAATTATTAGTCGTGTGACGTCCTGGAATATCTTTGGTACAGGGCCAAGCTAAAAATTGACGAGTTCACGAGAGAAGCATATATCTACGAGATTTGTCTTTTGTTGACGCAGGTTGACAGGTGTATTTTGCAGGGATAGTATAAAAATATGGAAAACAAACCCGTTATTCAAAAAGCATTGACAATGGAACAGCAGAAAGAGCTGCTTGATAAATTAAGAGCTCGATTTGAGCAGAATTCCAACCGACATCAGGGTCTTGGATGGGCGGATGTGCAAACCAGGCTGGAAGCCAATCCAGAAAAAATGTGGTCACTCAATGAGATGGAAAGAACCGGCGGCGAACCGGATGTTGTTGGTTACGATAATGAAACAGGCGCATACATTTTTAATGATTGTGCGGCGGAAAGTCCGGAAGGTCGCAGAAGCCTGTGTTACGACCGTAAAGGGTGGGAATCGCGAAAAGCCAATAAACCAGAAGGAAATGCGGTTGATCTGGCGGCTGAGATGGGTATTGAACTCCTGACAGAAGAACAATATTATGATTTGCAAACACTTGGCGAATTTGACACGAAAACATCAAGCTGGGTTAAAACCCCACCTGCTGTTCGAAAGCTTGGCGGGGCACTTTTTGGTGACCGCCGGTACGGAAGGGTCTTTACCTATCATAATGGTGCACCATCCTATTTTGCTGCCAGGGGTTTCCGTGGGACACTGCGGGTCTAAGGCCTTGAGTTTTGGCTGATCATTAATCGTCAGCTCTAACCGTATTTATTAAAAACCACTAGGTATTCATCACGAAGTGGTTTATCTCTTCTTTCTACCTGGTGCCGAGGGGGTTCAGGATTGGTAGGTTTCGGCATCCCTGAGTTGATCTCTTAAGGTATGCGTCAGTTCTCTAAATGTTTCTGTGTAATGCATATCCGGTGTGCGGGGCCTGGGAAGGGTAACCTGCAGGTCAAGAACAATGCTGCCCGGCCGGGGTGAGAGCACCAGTACCCGGTCTGAGAGGTAAATCGCTTCGGGGATGGAGTGGGTGACCATCAGCACCGTCTTACGGCGAGCCTGCCAGATTTGGAGCAATTCGTCGCCCATGCGTTCCCGCGTAAGCGCGTCCAGCGCGCCAAAGGGTTCATCCAGGAGGAGGATGTCCGGATCCTGCATCAGTGACCGGGCGATGGCCACCCGCTGTGCCATGCCACCGGAGAGGTCGCGCGGGTATGCCCCTTCAAACCCTTCCAGACCGACCAGTTGAATCAATTCCCGAGCTCGTTCACGGATTTCATCACGTGAAACGCTGTCCAGTTCGAGCGGCAGGCTGACGTTTTCCATCACCCGTCGCCAGGGCATGAGATTGGCGTTCTGGAAAACCATGCCGATCCGCGGGTGATCTTTATTGTAGCGACATCTGCCTTTGGTGGGTGGTACGATCCCGGCTATCACCCTTAACAGGGTGCTCTTGCCACAGCCTGATGGTCCGATTAAGGTTACGAACCCATTTGGTTGCAGAGAAAAACTGAGGTTGCACAAGGCTCGCACAACGCCGCTGGCATCGCTAAAAACAACTTCCAGGTCTTCAACCCGTAAGGCAGGTTCAGGGGAGGAGGTCATTCGTAAAGGCACCCTCCAGGTCTTGAATTTCACTGATCAGACCCATATCCATGAGGACCTGCTGCATATTGGCCCATCCTGATGGGTCGCTATAGCCGATGCGATCGGTTCGCCAGAGCTTGATTGATTCAACCAGAACTTCACGTTGCACCGATGTCTCATACGGTTCCAGGTTTTCAACATAGTTTCTGCTGATTTCATAGGCTTCTCGCGGGTCTTCGATGGTATCTTCAATACCCTTTAACAGCGCCTCGATGAAGGCTGAAACCATCTCAGGGTTTTCACGAATGGCTGCTTCATTGGTTACCAGGCCATTTGACACCAGCTGCATATAATCCGCCACACGCAGGACGTCAACCGGATGGCCTTTAGAGCGCAATACAACCGGTTCGTTGGCCAGGTAGATCACGCCGGCCTCAACCTGTCGTGTCACCAATGCCTCGACCTGGTTGAAGCCAATCGACAACATGGTCACATCGTCTTCTGTCAGACCACCGGCGTTGAGCAGGGCGATGAAGCCAATATAGCTGGCGCCGAACAAACCGGGAATCCCAACCGTTGCACCAGCCAAATCTTCGGGACTTTGGATACCAGCCCCACTGAATGAAACCACACCAACCGGATATTCCTGAAACCAGGCAGCAACATAGGTGACTGGCAGTCCCTGCTCACGGGCCAGCAGGATTTGCTCACCACTGGCGATAGCAAAGGTCTGGTCGCCGGCGCCAACCAGGGCCACCGCATCTGCTTCATTACCGTATTCCAGTTCGACGGCAAAGCC
>SKPR01000031.1 GCA_007119455.1 Candidatus Brevefilum sp.
GGTCGGTTCACTCAGCCGGTTCAATAACCGGATCAATGTGCTCTTACCCGCACCTGACGGGCCATAGATGCCCACACGTTCACCTGATTTAATCGCAAAACTGATATTTTCAAGGATGGTCTGTCCATCAATCACATAGGTCAATTGCTCTGCATGGAGATATTCTGGATTATGCCGGTTGTTCATATTTTTTTTGATTCCAAGAACTCTGTCATTTATGGTTGATCGGGGTCAATGATGCCCTCGACCATGGCCAGGATTTCGTCCGCACTGCTGAAGGGGCCAATTTTGACGGCACGAAGCGTCCCCTCAGCATCAAGGAAGTATGTTTCTGGGACGGCTGTAACCTGGTAGATACGGGATATCTCACTGCGTAAATCGGGACCATTGGGATAGGTGACACTATTTTCGGCCAGGAAGGAGCGTGAAGACGGTGATGTATCCATATAGGCCACACCCAGGATTACAACATCATCGCGGGCCTGTGATTGGTAAATGTCCCAGGCCTCCTGCAGCAGGCGTGCTTCCCGGTCACAGGTGGTGCACCACGAAGCCCAAAAGTTGACCACCAGCACGCTGCCCCGCAGGTCATGGGTATCAATCACATCACCGGTGAAGGATTCCAACACAAAATCTTCTGGATTGTCCCCCAGCCCAATCTTCCCACGATCATGATTGAAAAGCCGGATGGCAATCATACCCAGGATGGTCACAACACCCAGGATGGCAACCACAGACCAAAATTTTTCCTGTAGAGCTGTTTTCAAAGACATTTTCTCGGATGGTTCTGATGGCATCGGTCAATCCAGGTTTCTTAAATCTCGCTCAACCTGTTCGAGGTAGGGGTCTGTTATTATCTCTTTACCAAGCGGTTGTTCTTCAGGCTTCTGTCGAAGTTTTGCATAAGCAAAAAATAATCCGCCAAAAACCATCACCGGCGGCAGGATATAAAGCATCCAGTTCAGACCCTGGCGGGGCGGTTCACCCAGAACTCTGTCCCCGTATTGCGCTACAAAATAATCCTTAATTTCACGATCCGTCCAACCCTCTGCCAACCGCTGACGGATCAGATCACGCCACAGGCGGCATGCCTCCAGGGGGCAGGCGTCCAAAGGGATATTCTCACATACCGGACAGTAAAGCTGGCTGGCAACCCGGTTTACATCGTCATCTGAGGGAGTCTCAGCCATCACAGCCTGAAAAGGAAACATGCTCAACAGGACAATGGAAAGGATGAGTCCTGTTTTTATTTTGTGAAGGAAGTTCGGATCTGCCATAACAACCTGTAAAGTGAATTGAGTAAGCATAAGGATACCATAGAGAGATCACCCATGGGAGGCGGATAGTCAAGCTTGGTGAATGTTCTAAATTAACCCACTCAGAAAACAACCCCGGTAAAATATCACCGGGGTTTTGATACTACAGGCTAATCTATTCCGTTCAACTGGCTGCTACCGGGCCGACGTACTCAGCTTTTCCAAACCCAAGGATCAGGATGAAAATCAGGTTCAGGAAAATCAAACCCAGGGCAAAGCCCGCACCCTTACCGAAAGATTTGGCGAGATCGAATGCCAGTATGAACATGAAGATCACATTGACCAGGGGTATCAACAACATGATCAGCCACCAGACAGGGCGACCGACAATTTCCAGCAAGACATAGAGGTTATAGATCGGGATCAGTACAGCCCAACCCGGTTTGCCGGCTTTGGTGAAGATTTTCCACATCGCGATCAGCCCCAGGAGGCCTACTACCAGGCCAATCAGGGCGCCAACCGTTCCACCGATAATGCCAATCAGGTCTTCATCGATCTGGTATAAGGTCAATAAGGAAAGAAATTGAAACATGGTTTAAATCCTTTCTGTACAAGAAATAAAATAACAAAATCTGACAATTTGGATATAATTTATTGTATCTTAAAATCACTGAATTGTCAAATTTTTCTCATTTAATACACAATCGATCGGGCAAATCCAAGATCTGCCCGATCGATTAATCATAACCACCGGCCGAATTAAAACTACATCACATTAGTTTTCGAAGATCTGCTGGTAGGGTTCCGGGACGGGGTGCCGGCCAGACCAGACCACCTTACGAAAATCGACCGGATCGGTATTGCCTTCCGAATTGATCAACAGGACTTCTGCCTGGCGGTTAAGCCCCAGGGCCTCACGCAGGGGTGCGCATTCAGACCACTGCATAATGAACATCAAGGCACCCAGTGTGGCCGCACCTGATTCTCCGGAAACGATGAAGGGATCGCCAGCCAACGGGACGCCATAGACACGCATACCTTTGGCCGCGACATAATCCGGGCACTTCACAAAAGCATCGGCTGTATCCCATAAGACCTTCCATGCCTGTGGGTTGGGGTCCCCGCAGGCCAAACCCGCCATGATGGTATCCAGGTCACCGCTGAATGAATGGGGTTCACCATCGCCCCTTTTGGCTGAAAGGAATAAACAGGCGGCTTTATCAGGTTCCACGACGATGGACTGTGGCCGCTCCGGTCCAAATAACTGGGAATAAAATCCTAAGGTGGCTGCTGCCAGGGAGCCGACACCCGCCTGGACCAATACATGGCTGGGTTTGATAATCCCCTGGGCGGAGAGCTGTTCCTGCGCTTCTGAAAAAGCTGTGGTGTAACCCTGCATGACCCAGCGTGGGATGTCTTCATACCCTGGCCACGAGGTATCGGATATGACCTGCCAGCCATTCGCTTCAGCATCCACGCTCACCTGCCGGACTGCATCATCATAAGTCCCCTTAACCACCACCACTCGGGCGCCATTGTTTTCAATGGCCTCGATCCGGGCCTGGGATGTGTTTTCATGAACATAAATGACTGAATTAAAGCCAAGGCGTGAGGCTGACCAGGCAACGCCACGTCCATGATTACCATCCGTTGCGGCAGCAAAGGTCAGGTCACCCAGTTCCTCTTTGATCTGTCTGGTACCCTGTTCTGAAAAAATGTCGAGTTCATCAACACCCAATTGGGATTTGACAAAACTGTAAATGGCAAAAGAACCACCCAGCACCTTGAATGAACTTAAACTGAGCCGGAAGGATTCATCCTTTACCCAGATACCACCCAGCCCAAGCATGGACGCCAGCCTGGGAAGGCTCTTCAAAGGACTGATATGGTAGCCAGGGATGCGGCTATGAAAAGCCCGTGTTTGCCGGGCTATTTCAGGGGGGAATAACTCGGCAACAGCCGGGCTTTTTTCAATGCTCCTGGCTCGTGAATTAAGAAGCCAGGTGATAGGTTTAAATTGATCCATATGAACCTCCAAAGGAATTAATTGTCAGACAAATGATACCACATAACGCAATAGCCCCCAATTTGAATAGATTTCCGGGTCAATTTTCTACCAGATATCCGGTAACCCCCTGTCGTGCCTTAACCCGCTCTGGCCAGACCGCCATAATCGACCCCAGAACCAGGACACCCGTGCCAATCCACAGCCAATTGACAAGCGGGTTAATGTAAACTCTGAAGGTAGCTTCATCCTGAGTGACCGGGCGCCAATCAATTAAGATGGCATATAAATCCCGGCCCAGGTTCGATTGCAGCCCTGGCTGCGTGATGGCCATACCCATGGCGGGATAGAAATCTCGTTGCGGGTACAATGCCCCTAACGGCCTGCCATTTTGGGTGATGGTTAAAACCGACTCGGTAACATTTCGTCCATCGGCAGTGTTGTAATTATCAAGACCAGTGAAGGTAAACTCGTATCCCCCGATCGAGACACTTTCGCCAATCGCAAGGGTTACCTGGGTTTGTTGCTGGAGGCCCTCGATGCCAATAATCCCGATGCTCATCAAAACAATCCCCAAATGGACAATCAAACCACCAAAGCGCCGCCGGTTGCGTTGAATTGGACTCCATAATGCTTGCCCAACCCGGCCGGGAGACCGGTTCCAGGCCTTTCCAACTGATCGTGTGTACTCACGCATGATCACCAATCCGCTGAAACTGACCAACCAAAAAGTAAAGAGCACAAAAAGGTTGGACACACCGCCGAGTAACCAGGCAAAAATTGGCGGCAGAAGGGATAAGGGCAACACAATCTGTAGTTTTTGTTTGAGGATGGACACCCTCGTCAGACTCCATGCGATCAGAGGGCAGACTCCCAACAGCAGCATTAACAGTGTGAACAAAGGCCCCAGAATTTGTTTATACCAGGCCGGTCCCACGGTGATCAGGGTATCTGTCAGAAGCTCTGAGATGATCGGATAGAACACACCGAGAAAACAGACTGCGAGAATGGACAGAAGCACAAGGTTGGAGAAAATGGTGAATACTTCCCTGGATAACCGGAATTCAAGCTCTTGCTCATCGCCCAATTCAGGCCAGCGATATATCAGCAAACCCAGTGAACCCAGTGTAATGATGGCTGTTATGACAAACTTCGGTACACCGATATCACTGTCAGCAAAGGCATGGATTGATGCCAGAATACCTGCCCGGGTGAGGAAGGTGCCCAGAATGACCAATACAAAGGTCAGAATACTTAAACTCAGATTCCACCGCTTAAAAGACCCGTTTCTTTTTTGTAAGAGGGCAGTATGAAGGTAAGCCGTTGCGCTCAACCAGGGCATCAGTGCCACCACTTCCACCGGGTCCCAACCCCAATAACCGCCCCACCCCAGGATGTCATAAGCCCAGCGCATCCCTAAAACAAGTCCCAGAGAGAGAAAAACCCAACTAACAAGCACATAAGGCCGGGCTATTTCAATCCATCGATTATCTTTCTTCCCCGTTGCCAGGGATGAAATCGCCAGAGCGAAGGGGATCAGGAAACCCACAAATCCGATATAGAGGGTTGGTGGGTGCCAGATCATCCCCGGGTGGCGTAATAATGGATTGAGCCCCATCCCATCCTGTGGCATCAGCGGGAAGGCGCCCCGGGGTTGGAACACAGACAGTATCCGGCTTCCATCCGGGAGGAGCCAGAAACGCTCAAAGGGGTTCTCAATAAACACATTCAGCAGCAGGAAAAAACCTACCAATAAGAAAATGGCTGCCAGAGACCAGGGCAAGAGATCAAAACTATCCCGCCAATTTTTAAGCGCGAAAATCATGGCAAAAGCGGCCATCAGCCAGGTCCAGAATAGGAGAGAGCCACTCTGACCACCCCACAGGGCAGTGAACCTCAAGTAAGCCGGCATGCCGCGGTTGATCACACTGTAAACATAAGCGACATCAAAACGGTGATCGAGGAGCAAAACCGTAATCGCCACCAGGCTGACCGTCACCAGTGGAAAAATCAACACCAAAGCCAACCGGGCGGATTCAATCCATGGGACGGAACGCTGGTAAATGCCCCAGATCACAGCCCCAAGTCCATAAACAGCCAGCAAAAAAGCCAGGGCCAGGGTTAAATAACCAAAAGGTGCAATCATGCCGTTCAGTCTACCACCTGGTCAGGCAATGCTTCTTCATATTTCGAAGGGCATTTCAAGAGCAATTCGCTGGCGAGAAATTCACCATCCTCGTCAAGCTGGCCAGTTAAAATTGCCTGGGCTTCATCCAGGAGCATGTCCGGGGCGGGCCCATCATACAATACCACCAGGCGCAGGTTATCAGGATCATTAACAGCTTGATGTAAGACTGCATTCAAACCACCAGACCTTCTGATTTCTGCATCATCACCGGGAATATGGGCGATGACGAACCGCAGATATCCTGTTTCAGGGTCGTAATGAATGCTTTCACCAATTACGGCACCCGAAATTCTCAGGTTCTGGCCTGCCAGGTCTCTATCGGTTTCCTTTAATTCTCGGACGGTCATAAAGAATTCAGCCGTGGCCCGAGTGGCACTGATGATCATCAAAATCACTGCAATGAGGAACAAACCCCCACCGATGAAAAATTTTAAACGATTGGATTTTGAGCCTGCCATAGGATTAATCCCTTAGCAATTATTTCTGCACTTCACTACCTGTAAATTCAGTGCATTCATTATAACGTAAAGCGGCAGAGATGAAAATTAATACCTCCATCCGGCAACCCAGCTAAAAACGACGAATATCGATGGTAGCAATCGATATTAAGCGGTAATTGCCCGTTTTTACAAATCCGTCCTATGGTATATTTTAACCATTCAACATCATCTAATGGAGCGTTCATGTACATTGCCATTGAAGGCGTCATCGGGGTGGGGAAGACAACCCTGGCGCGACTCTTACAACCTGCTTTTGATTCAGAAATTTTATTGGAGATATTCGAAGAGAATCCATTTTTAAGTGACTTCTACAGCGATCGTGCACGCTATGCTTTCCAGACCCAAATTTTTTTCCTGCTCAGCCGTTACCATCAGCAACGGAAAGGCGTCCGCAGTTCTTTGAACGAAAATCCCTGGTTGCTCTCTGATTACACTTTCGAAAAAGACCGTCTATTTGCCGAGGTCAACCTGGATGGTGATGAGCTCGAAATGTATTACCGGGTCCACGATGCTCTGGCCGAGAAAATCACCAAACCTGAGCTGGTCGTTTACCTCCAGGCGGATACGGCAGTGCTCATGCAACGGATCGCCCAACGCGACAGACCTTATGAGCGGGAGATGGACTCCAATTATATCGATACCCTCAACCAGACCTACGAAACACATTTTGCCAATGAAGATGCGCATACGGTTTTGACCATCAACACCAATGAATTGGATTTTGTCCGCAGCAAAAAAGATCTGGAACTTGTCCAACAACGCATACGTCAGGCGCTTAAGTTAGCCCCATTCCAGGAACCATTACCCATCAACCTTCAGTAAAGTTACAGGGGAATCAGCATGCGCATTACACGAGATTTGCTTCATAAATTTGCCCGGGAAACGGTACGAAAAAGAAAGCGCAGCGAACCGGATCTGCATGCTGCCTACCTGGTTGGATCCTTACTGGATGATGAGCCTTTGCTCGGTGGCACAACCGATATTGATATCATCCTGGTGCACAAGTACCAGGTGCCTGTGCCACGTGAATGTGTTTCATTGACACCTGAGATATCCCTGGATATCTTCCATAAACTCACGGATGATTTTGACCAACCCAGAGCACTCCGCGAGGACCCCTGGATGGGTTATCCCCTGACAAGAAACCACATCCTGCTCTATGACACCGACCATTGGCTCGAGTTCATTCAGGCCAGTGTCAGTGCTGAGTTTCACCGGCCGGATTATGTTTTGAAACGCGTGCAAACTTTGCTGAATGCCGCGCGGGAAAACTGGTTTTCAATGATCGATACCCCTTCAAAGACACATCTTGCCTGGCTTAATCTCTATTTTATAAATCTTTCACTCGCAGCGAATGCCTTATCTGGTTTAATCGGCCCCCCGCTGACACGCCGCCGTTTTATGCTCACCTTCGACCACCGTACTGAACAGCTTGCAATCGATCAGATGCTGGTCGGTTTCAAGGGATTAATGGGTTTCAGGGATTCCCATGCCGATTCATTGACAGATTGGACCAGTGGGCTGTCCGAAGACCTGCTTTACCTGGCAGAAAAAACTGAAGCTCCCATTCATCTCTCAAATCCAAGGCATGCTTATTATCTTGACGCAATCAAAGCGTTAGTGGAGAGCGGAACGCCCTCCCATGCGTCCTGGCCCTTACTGCGAACCTGGCTGGATATACGACTGGCAATCCCCCTACCAGCACCCGGCGATGATGCCTGGCATGATTGCCTGGAATCCTTGGGCTTGACTGAAGAAGCTACCGAAGAAAAAACTGAAGCGCTTGATGCCTATCTGGATCAGGTCGATATCCTGATCGAAAACTGGGCTGAGGCTTATGGGGTCTAATTTTCATTGTAGCCCTCTGAAAATTTAATCCTATTGTTATTTGAATCATGTGATTCTTTTATATCAATCTGTGGATAACTCGCCAAAATCTGTGGATAACTTATACGAAATGTGGATAACTCGCTCAAATATTCGAAGAATCCTGGGTAAAAAATAAGGATAAAAAACCATCATTTCAAGGTAAACACTGACCGGCGAGGTTTTTATCCCATCCATTAACTCGCCATTCACATCCAATTGTGGAAAAGCCAATTTATCTGCCGACCCAATATAGAAGAATAAATGACTGGCAGCAAGGGTTATATGCGGTTTTAAAGCCGGTGAAAAAGGTTGATTCCCCTTTATCCACATATCCACAGGCCCTACTACTAAGACTACAAATTAACTTAACTAAATAACATGTGGAAAATATTGTTTAATGTTCTGTGCTCTTCCAAGAAAAAGTAACTTTTGCAGCGCATTCTGCATCGAACAAAAGATGATAAGCATTAGAAAAGAGGTTAATGTATGGAACTCATGGTTGATTTTCCTGGAGGTGCCCGGGTTGATGCGCATTATGGTCCGTTTACGATTGTAACGGATCAACCCCCGTCCGGCGGTGGTGAAGGTTCCGCTCCCACGCCTTTTGCGCTCTTTCTGGCTTCAATCGGAACCTGTGCCGGAATCTATGTTTTGGGCTTCTGCCGGCAACGCGGTTTGCCTGTAGATGACATCCGGATTATTCAGCACGTGCACCGTTCTGGCCAGACCGGACTTGTCAGTCAGGTTGAACTTGAGATCCAGGTTCCTCCAAACTTTCCTGCGCACTATCACGAATCCCTGGTCCGATCAGCCCAATTATGTGCTGTTAAGAAACATCTGGAACATCCGCCACAATTTTCGATTAAGACATCAATCATCGAAGAGGTGTAAACCCAGATAGGTGGACAGGGACTCTAATCGATACAGTATTTTTGGTGTAAGTGATGGAGATTTACAGCTAAAGGGGCAGGAAAAGAGTGGAAGCTAAACGCTATGATAAGACACACCTCTTCTAAAAATATAAAGCGAATGTGCTTACATGCTGGACGGGAAGCATCCTCCACGTTCAGTCACCTGTGCGCCGGTATTACCGTTGCGATAGCGACGTACCGGGTTGATTGTGAGAGAATAGCCTGATTTTTGTATCCATTTAGCCAGCCGAATCAATTCTTTGAGCGCCATCTCGACAGCCAGCCCTTCTTCCACACCGAAGCGGTAGGTAAAGTATCCAGGATTCTCCTGAAGATAATTTAAAATCGACTCCCAGGCCACGATAACCTCGCTGAGGTCTGATTGATGATAAATCTGTTTGAGGGGTTTCAAAGGCAGGTGAAGATTTCTGATTAGGACATCCATCAGGGTGGGATTGAACAAAAAATGGGCATAAGCAGATCCATGCTCGACTTCCAGGTCAACCGGGACCGAAACCAGATGATCATCTGAGGAAACTTCGATTTTCAGCCGGTATTTCTCATCCATTCGACGGCGATACGCCCGCAGGTCTTCTTCGGGAACCAGGTTGTTGATCGCCGACAGGATTTGCCTGGCTGATTCGGTCAGCCCCTCTTTGAGTGATCCATTATGATCGGAAAGAGACACAGGCGGTATCATCTCGCCGACATTCATCACCAGTTTGGGGTGTTTTAATTTTAACGCTTTTGATAATCCCTTTTTGACGCCACCAAAACCAATGGGAATCACAGGCACGCCGGCTTTATAGCTGAGCCAGGCCACGCCAATCTGGGCCTGCATTCTTGCCGGGTCCCAATGACCGCCTTCAGGAAATATGCCAAGAATACCATCTTGAGCGAGCACGTCCAGGCCCATTTTCAGACCCCGCCGGTCCAGGTTACCTCGATTGACGGGTATCAGGTCATAGGCTTTGACAATGGGTGCATAATTTGGGTCAAAGGGGATATCACCATTTCCTATAAATTCAACCATGCCAGGGCTGTAAATGGCCATCATCACTGCTTCAAGGGCAGCGACATGGTTGCCGGCCAGGATCATGGGACCATTTTGGGGCAAATGTTCTTTGCCATTAATCTCAACATCGGCCAGCAAACCGAACAGGAGCCGACCTGCAGTGATCATTGATTTACGGATAAAAACACGCCGGGGATAAGTCACATGAAATGAATTATTCTTGTCGGAGTTCATCGATTTACCTTTGGTTTATCCTGTTTTCAGGCGGCGGTGAGGGTTGATTTGTGAGTTTGTTAGGGTTTGGTCATGATAACGATCCAAACCAGGTCTTATTATAATCACTATTATTGCAGGAGAAGGGTTAGAAAAAGCACGTTCAGGTGCGTCATTCATAATCATTCAGGCATAGCTGGGTGGATTAAATGATAACGGAGTATAATGTTTTTCCGCAAGACATATCCCAAGTCGGTACTGGTTTGGGTTGATACCAGAAATTATTTGAATTTAATGTATAAATTATGAATTTTTCAAAGATAGATTATCGGGGAAGGCTCGGGCGGGTGTTGCGCTTACCCCTGAAGTTGATCCCCAAAGGCATGGTCCTGCCCATATTGCAGGGCCGGATGAAGGGGATGAAGTGGGTGGTCGGCGCTGGCGAGCATGGTTACTGGCTGGGCAGCTATGAAATCCGTAAGCGTCTGGCTTTTGAACATGAGATCGCGCCTGAATCGGTTGTTTATGATATTGGCGCAAATGTTGGTTATTACAGCCTGATGGCATCTGTTCTGGCCGGTCCAAAAGGATATGTTTATGCCTTTGAACCACTGCCGCGTAATATCCGGTACCTGAACAGGCACGTGTCCATCAATCAGATCAAGAACATCACGGTGCTGGAAGCTGCGGTTGCCGGTCAGACCGGTGAAGCTTATTTCAATACTGGCGCCAGTACCTCAATGGGACACCTGGCAAATTCGGGTGAGATAAAAGTCCGGCAGGTCAGCCTTGACGACCTGCTGAATGCGGGCCAAATCCAACCGCCAGATTACATGAAAGTGGATGTTGAAGGCGCTGAGTATGAGTCTTTATGCGGTGCCCGTGATTTAATCAACGAACATCGTCCCGTCATTTTCTTGGATACCCATCAAAGAAGTGCACACCAAAAGACGGCGGACTTTTTGAAGACCTGTGATTATGACATTGAAATACTTGATGGAAAAAGCATTGGGGACAGCAAAGAAATTATTGCTCGCCCTAAATCA
>SKPR01000050.1 GCA_007119455.1 Candidatus Brevefilum sp.
AGATAATGCTGAGTACGATGAACAGTTTCTTTGAGATACGTTTTTCATGACCTGAAACAGCCAATGCAAACAATAACCAGGATGGGGCGATTGCCTGGATTCCCAGGTGTTGAAAACGTACCCAGAACATTACCCCGCGCAGGGTGTTGCTGGCGATTTCCATGGCATAACCAAAACCATAAATTGAAACCCCCACCATACAGATCGCCAGGTAAAGTCCGGGTGATGTGTTTTTTCGCCTGCGCCAGGCAACATGGGAAAGCACCATCATGATAGCTGAAACGACAATCAGCAGAAGGATCATGATCAGCCGTTCATTGATGCGCATCATCTACAACACCAACCATACCCCCCCCCAATAGCAGATCGACATGTAAAGTGAAAAATGATTGTTAGAAATGTTTTTATCACAAGGTTTGCTTGATACATGAAAAACCGATAAAGATACGAATAAACGATTAATAATCCGAAACTGCTCAGACAGTTCTACTGCTGGAGGCTGGGGTCCCCATCGTCCCTTGCATGCTGAGTAGTTTCAATAATCCTATCAAATACGTGTCACTTTTCAGTATAACTGTAGGGTTTAATAAAGCCCTTATCCTATTGCTGAACCCCAAGTTCAAAGATGATCACCTTCGTCTGGGACACTAAAGTATCCAGATTAATTACGTGACGACCTCAGGTTTTAATCTTGTGTTCGGGCTGATCAAAAACATACACGCAATTGGTTTCAGCAATCCGGTTCCGGCTCAACAAATCAGTGTTGCCATTCCAAAAGCCAGGATGACTCGAGTTGAGGATTTAATCAATCCAATAACACCAGCTGTCTGTTTCAATTCAGGTTATCCCCAGCGATCCCCTTCAACGCTGCCCTCAATTGTGGACGATGCTCCTGGTGATGTTCAAGGGTCCCTTCCAATACAGCGATCAGCGGATAGCCCATCAACCATGGATATTTGTCCGCATTGAACATGTCATCTTCCGGGATTTCGGCGGCCATTTCAATCAGCTTAGAGAACCCATCACACCAGGCCTGATAGACTTCAGACCAGGATTTGGCTTGAAAAAGCTGGTAGATGCGCGCATTGAACCTGTCAATTTGTCCCTCATCTTCTGGTTCGGAATCCCTCAACCAGTTGGGAAATTGCGGTTCACGCCCATCCAATGCAGCCTGCAGGCGGGCGCGCGAGACGTCCTGCCAGGCTTTAAGGTGGGCCACCACATCCTTGACCGTCCAACCGGTACCGGAAATCCTTTGATCGGCATCAGTTTCATCCAAACCTGTCATCATCCCCTGCCAGCGATTAAACTCAGCTTTCAGGTTGTCCATAATCCCCATCTGGGAAGGCAAGGGTCGTTTTTTCCAGAACCAAGATCCAGCAAGCAGGATCACACCCAGCGCCAGGACCGCTTCGACCCCCACCTCGGCCACATTCGCAACATCCGGAACCAGCTCCCGGGCGACATTGCCAAGCCCGTGGTAGAGCAAAGGGGCGAAGATGATACGTCCCGGAGCGTTATACAACCAGGCATAAACCGGGCTGCCGACTACCAGCGCCAGGTTGAACGACCAGAACGCCCATGTGCCAATCCCCAGGCCGGCCTGGTAGGTGCCGGCGATGAAGAACAAGGGCAGGTGCCACAGGGCCCAAAACACCCCGATCACAAGACTGGCCGCCAGCACCGGCATCCGCCGCTGCAAACCTTCCTGGGCATAACCGCGCCAGCCAGGCTCTTCCAGTGCACCAAAGATCAGGCCAACCAGCAATGTCAGCGGCGGACCCACGGCAATCAAACCTTCCGAACGCACCACCTCGGCATCCAGCAGGACCGGCCCCACCGCCAACACCAGCACCAGCCCAATGACCACCAGGTACCAGCGCCAGGGGAGTGTGCGGGGATCAAAGGACCGTTTAAAGAAAGCGCCTGCATTCTGGTCAAGTTGCGGGTCCCAGTAACCTGCTCGGATCAATAATGCCGGCACGAACACCGGCCCCAACCCGCCCAGGAGCGCCAGGATCACAAACGGAAAGGAAAATAGCGGTTGGCCTGTCAGCGCAACCAGCCCCAAAAAGAGCCAGGTCCAGGCCAATACCCCGAACAGGAATAACCATGGGGCAGGCTGGTTTTTTCTCAACGTGTTCTTCTGCATGGCTCCTCCTTAACGTAAACAGACCGGTAATGACAATTACAAAGGGAGAATAATGACAATTGAATTCGAGATTTTTTGAGTTTCCAATGCGAGGCGTGATGGTTCATTAACAGTGCGATTATAAAACACTCAAAATCTGAACCTTCATTGTAAAATCTTTTTGGTGTAAATATTGGTCTTTTGAACCCTTGATGCGATAAAAGTACTGATCACACAGGCCATCATCAAGGGCAGGATTGTCCTGGGATCGCGCGTCAATTCAAAAATGATCAGGATAGCCGTGAGTGGCGCATGGGTAGCCCCCGCAAATAAAGCCCCCATCCCGACCATACTGTATGAAGTGGATGCTACGGCAATCTCAGGAAAAACCATCCCTGCCACCATACCATAGCCGCTGCCTGCCATCGCACCGATAAACAATGCAGGCCCAAAGACCCCCCCAGATCCACCACTGCCCAAGGTCAGGCTGGTGGCGAGAATCTTACCAGCCATCAAGGCGAAAACCAGTCCAAGGGGGAAAAACCCAAGCAGGGCTGATCCAATTATCGGGAAACCTGTACCCTTGATTTCAGGCAAGAGCAGGGCCAGTCCGCCAACCATCAAACCGCCGATAGCCGCCTTTAGTGCAACTGGCACAGGCACTTTTTCAAACAGGTCCTGGACACCATATAACAGATTGGTATAAATCAAAGCGACAATGGCTGTAAAAATCCCCAACCCTACGTAGAAAAGCAGATCCCAATAACTGACCA
>SKPR01000126.1 GCA_007119455.1 Candidatus Brevefilum sp.
GAGCCTGAAAAGTGAATTTACACGCAAAGACGAGCTTCACCCATGGATTGGCTGGCTCTTTACCTGATACAAAAATTATCAATGCAAAAATCAGGTAAGCATGTTAAGCGGTTAATCAGTTTGAGATTATTTTATATGACCAGAGTTGATCAATAAAGCTTACCGTGCGAATTTCAATCTTGATTTTGATGGTGTGACTGCGCCCTGTTGATCAATTTCGGAATTTAATCTTCAGCAGCCACAACCCAAGCCCACCCCCAAGCACAATGGCAGCCAGGCCGATCTGAGCCCAGCGGATGGCATCTGGCCAGGTCCGGGCAGGTTCTTCGATCATGATCACAGGCTCCTCGAAAGCAGTTATCTTTTCGCCAACGTCAGGCCGCAGACCCAGGATGGGGTCGTCAGCAACCTCTTCCGCTTCGGCAACCATTGCTTCCATATCCACAACGGGGGGTAAATCCACATCTTCTTCCAGGAAGTCTTCCGGATAGTCTTCAGGCAGCAATTCTTCCACTATTTCTTCCTGAATCTCCGGGTCTATTTCTAAAGACTCGATCTCAACAGCCGGTTCCTCACGGAATTCCATGCCGGTGCCGAGCCCTTCTTCAAAACCCTCACCGCGATCAGGCTCACCCCAGGTGATCAGGGGTTCCGGTGTTGCCTCATCGACGACCTGGGCTGCTTCCATCATGTGCTCAGCAGCCATCCTGGGGGTTGCCAGGGGCCCTCTGATGAACAAGAATTCTGCACCGAACAGGACAACCAGTAAAATGGCAGCTAAAGCTGTGGCCAGCCGTAATGATGTGAAGAGCGGTTGTCGCTTTTCACGTTTGACGTCAACCATATCCGGTGTCAATGTGAAATTACGAGGTGCTTCCAGGCGTGTCAAACTACCCAATACAATCTTGGTTTTGCGTAATTTTTCAAGTTTTTCTTTTAGTTCGGTTTCATGCTCAAGACGCGCTTCTATAACCTGGCGTTGTTTATCGCTTAAAACATCATCCAGATAAGCAGAAAGGTGTTTGATATCCTGGTTACGTCGTTTTGTATTTTTCATACGGCATCCTCACCCCTTAGACGAAAGAGGTCAGGTAAAAGTTCCCAAAAGCTTTGTAAGCAGTCCTGCACCCGTTCACGAGCTCGGGCCAACCGACTTTTGACCGTGCCGATAGGTGTCCCTGCTGCCTGTGCTGCGCTTTCATAATCAAGACCTTCAACATCAACCAGCACGAGCACAATCCGGAATTTATTGTCCAGTTCATTAATACATTGCTGGATGGCTTGCTGTAATTCTGTCTGTTCCGTTTCTTCTTCCGGTGTGGCGGTTTCATCTTCAATCCAATAAGGGTTTTCAAGTGTTTCACCATCGCTCAATTCGGGTTTGAGGGGTGTAAGCGGTTGACGTTGGCGACGACGGAGTTCGTCATAGCAATTATTTGTAACGATCCGCAGCAGCCAGGCTTTGAATGACCCGCCGCGGTATTGTTCCAATTTCTGGTAAGCGGTGATAAAAGCTTCCTGGGTGGCGTCATCAGCAGCCCCATGTTCCCCCATGATGCGGTAGGCCACATTGTATGCCATATCCTGGTAATGCAGAACCAGCGTATTAAACGCGTCAAGCTCGCCCTCGAGCGCGTCTTGAATCAGTGCCTGTTCATCCATTATTGCTCTACCTGTTCACGTACTTATGAGAGTTATATCCAACGTTTGATTGTAAATCCAGGGTCAGGATTCATCAATCAGGGAGCGGAGATGCGGGAACAAGATGACTTCTCTGATGCTGCGGCGACCGCTGAATAGCATCACCAGCCGATCAACACCAATCCCGAATCCACCAGCGGGTGGCATGCCATAACTGAGGGCATTCAAAAAATCATCATCCATCGGGTGTTGTTCTTCATCTTCGTCTTCATAGGCCCGTCCCATTTCAATAAAACGTTGTTCCTGGTCAAGGGGATCGTTAAGCTCGGTGAAGGCATTGCACAACTCCATCCCACCCACGAAACCTTCGAACCGTTCGACAAGAGCGGGATTACCCGGTTTGCTTTTTGCCAGCGGCGATATATCCCTGGGGTAATTATAGATGAAAGTGGGCTGGATGCAATTGGGTTCGATAAAATCGCTGATTAGCGCATCAATCAATTTTCCCCGGGTTGCGCCAGGTTTTGGTTTCAGGTTTTTTGCATCCATCGCAGCTTCCAACGATTCGCTGGTCGGGTGGGCTTCAATATCAATCCCAGTGGCATCCAGGATAGCCTGGCGTAATTCGATCCTTTGCCAGGGCGGGGCCAGGTCAATCTCTTGTTCGTTAAATGTGACTCTGGTTGAACCCAACACCTGTTGAGCGGCAAATGAAACCATTTCTTCCGCAAAATCCATCACTTCTTGATAATCGGCATAAGCCCAATAGAACTCGAGCTGGGTAAACTCGGGATTATGTTTGAATGAAACGCCCTCATTCCGGAAATCCCGCCCGATTTCATACACCCGTTCCAATCCGCCCACCAGGAGCCTTTTGAGGTAAAGCTCAAATGAAATCCGCAGGTAAAGATCCTGGTGGAGCTGGTTATGATGGGTGATGAATGGTTTGGCTGCAGCGCCGCCGTAGATGGGCTGGAGGATGGGCGTTTCGACTTCGATGAAGTCGTGGTCATCAAGGAATTTTTGCAGGGCGCGCACGGTGGCTGCTCGGATTTTAAAAATCTGCTGCACCTCCGGGTTGACGGCCAGGTCAACATAACGCTGGCGAAATCGGGTTTCCGGATCGCTGAGGGTGGCATGACGGACAACTTCACCATCCACGATTTCGTCCTTGGCAGCCGGAAGAGGACGTAGTGCTTTTGCCAGCATTTTGAAATCATTGACATACAGGGTTA
>SKPR01000183.1 GCA_007119455.1 Candidatus Brevefilum sp.
CTTGAGATGCGCGCCTGGCTGCAGGAGTGGATCCTGTCTTATCCGGGCGGTATTTTGCTTGTTTCCCATGATCGCGCGTTTCTGGATGCGGTCATCCACAAGGTGATCGCCTTTCCGCCTGCTGGCGATGGCATTCGGGAATACCCGGGGAATTACAGCGATTATGTTGATGCGCGCGAAAGAGAATATACGCTAGCCATGACGGCTTTTCTGGATCAGCAGGATGAGGTTCAGCGGCTTAAAAAATCCGCTCGCAAGGTGCGGGATCAGGCCAGACCGCATAAAGGTGGTAAAGCTGACGGGAAAAACACGGATGGTTTTTCTGTGGGACATTTCGCCAACCGGGCCCTTGAAACGGTACGGCGTGCTAAAAACCTGGAAAAACGGATCGCATTCCTGGAGGATGAAGGCGCCCTGGAGAAACCCAGGCAACTCTGGGATATGCGGATGTTGTTTGACGAAGTCCCGGAAAGCGGCCAGATTGTCCTGAAGCTAGAACGGCTGGTGATCGGGTACGAAGGCAAGGCGATCCTGCCGCCTATCACACAGACGGTCACGGCCCATCAACGGATTGCCCTGGTGGGGCCAAATGGTGTGGGAAAAACCTCCCTTTTTAAAACACTACTGGGTGAGATACCCCCGGTTTCAGGAGGGGTTTCCTTAGGTACTCATGTTAATCCGGGTTATCTGTCACAGGAACAGGTCAATCTCAATCCGGCGAAAACGGTTCTGGAGATCTTGCAGGCCTTGCCAGGTATGGGCAACCACACCGAGGCGCGCAGCTTCTTGCACAAATTCTTGTTCAGCGGGGATGAGGTCTTTCAGAGGGTATCAACACTCTCATATGGGCAGCGATCACGCCTGATGCTGGCCCTGCTGGTGGCAAAAAATTGTAATCTTTTGTTACTGGATGAACCCCTGAACCACCTGGATCTGCCCTCTCAAGAGGCCTTTGAAACAGCCCTGAGCGGGTTCAATGGTACCATTCTCGCCATCGCCCATGACCGGTATTTTATCGACCGTTTTGCACAGGTGATCTGGCGTTTCGCTCCTGAAGGGGTTGAATCGGAACTCACACGCGGGTTGGTTGCTGATCAGATGGGGTGAAAGTGGTGGAGAAACGTTGAGAAAACTGTGGACAAAGCGTAATAATTTGTGGATAAATATGCAGTTGTTGGGGATTATTTAAAATAAGACAAGAACCAGGTACGCCGTGCCTGGCTCTTGTTCGGAGGAGAAAAGATTTTATCCGAAGAAACGATTATGCTGACAGTATAGCGTTTTAACGACGCTGATACTTGACGTGCAACCTTTCATCCCCCGATGATTACCCTACGAAAGGGTTGTAGATAAGCAACCACTTCTACGGCATCTGATATTCAGCCAATCGATGCCTGCCCTCAGCATCGGCTGTTTTAATTGCCGCAAACACCATCTCGGCCGTTAC
The DNA here is from genome assembly GCA_007119455.1 of Candidatus Brevefilum sp. Classification (GTDB taxonomy): domain Bacteria; phylum Chloroflexota; class Anaerolineae; order Anaerolineales; family Anaerolineaceae; genus Brevifilum. Next base: position 1,448 of record SKPR01000183.1, read on the forward strand.
CGGCATGGGTTCATTGTGTATGGTTTCGTCCTCATCTGTGGCGGCCTCAGCGACACGCATCAGATCTTCATCAGACACATCTTCCATGCCGAGGTCTTCTAATGTGGTTGGCAGCCCGACATTTTCACAGAATGTGTAAACCCGGTCAATCAACATGGCGGGTTTGCCCGTCAGGTACAGGGAAGCGAGCACACCAAAGGCGACCTTTTCGCCATGATAGGCATTATGGGAAGCTTCCAGCACGGTAAACCCATTATGGATGGCATGAGCTGCTGCCAGCCCGCCGCTTTCAAACCCAAGGCCGCTGAGCAGGGTGTTGGCTTCAACAATTTTTTCCACTGCTGGGACCACAGCATGGACTTCGCAGGCTGTTCGGGCGTCCACACCGTGCTCCATCAAAGTGTTGAAACACAGTTCAGCCAGGGCATAAGCCGTCATCGAGCCCAGGTTCCCGGTCATATTTGGGGCATAGCTCTGGCGGGCGGATTCCGCTTCAAACCAGGTGGCCAGGGCATCCCCCATGCCGGACACCAGGAACTCAACCGGTGCCTCTACGACCACGCGTGTATCCACGAGTACCAGGTCGGGGTTATGCGGCAGGAATAGATAGCGATCGAATTCGCCTTCCGGGGTGTAAATTACGGATAGCGCACTGGTGGCGGCATCTGTTGAGGCGATGGTGGGGACGATCACCATCGGCAATTCCGTCTGATAGGCGACGGCTTTGGCTGTATCGAGAGTCTTTCCACCCCCGATGCCCACAACGACCTTGTAGCCCTCTTCACGCACAATCTTGCTGACACGTTCGATCTCTTCATCCGAACTTTCACCGCCGAAAGGTTCAGCCCTGTAGGTAATGGCCTCCTCCAAGCTGTCCTTGAATGAGGGGAAGATGTTCTCGAGGACAAAGGGATCCACCAGCAGCAAGGCTTTTTCATTGAAGCGTTTAATTTCTTCACCCAATGATTTGAGTGCATCGTAGCCCTGAACATATCTTCCGGGGAAAATCGTAGTTGTTAACATATTTACCTCCTCAGGTACTTAAATTGGTTTCCTTTTTAATCAAATTATTATTTGACCCTGACTTAATTGTATTGGGTCTGCGTTCGAAACCCAAAAAACTGTGTATGACCTCTGACCTGCCTGGTATTTTTTGGGTTACTTTTCAAAACCAAGACTTCAATCTATAATTCAGTTCATCAGGGGTTGGTTCTGGCCATCATGGTAGCATGTCAAAGGACAGGCTAGGTGATGAGACATTTCATGTTTATACTCTATTGGATCAGGAGGTTTGGCCGTGTCGGAACAGGATTATAGTTTTGAGGAAAAGGTACGTGGCCTGATTGATCAGCTCAACGCCTATATTGAGCAATATCACGGTGGCTCAGTCGAACTTAAGAAAA
>SKPR01000020.1 GCA_007119455.1 Candidatus Brevefilum sp.
CAGAGACAGCTTCCTGAAGTGTGTCAATGACTGCCCGGGCATGATAAACTGATACGGGCAGATCAACACCTTCTCTTTTTGAAACACGTTCAAAGAACTCTTTTACTGAAAACCGTTCACTTTTGCCCGGTGTTTCAAGGTATCGCCCAATCTCCTCGGGTAACTGGGCTGCCAGGTTTTGAGGTTCCTGGGCTGCCAGCCGTTCTGAAAGAGTCTGCAAGGTTGCCCTAATTGCGGCCAATGCTTCATCGGTTGATGCCAGGTTTGCTTTGTGTTGCACCTTTCCCGTAAATTCATCAAATTTCATGATTATTACCTTTCTCCCATTGATTTTCGTGTTCTTCTTCCCACGGTCCAGGCGCTTTGAGGCCTGGACCAGGGAAGCGGATTCTTATAAAAAAGAAATCCCTATTGCTAGTTTGATTCAACCACATCCATCTATATAAATATTTACGAAAAGAGATTAGATTCAATCCGGATTGAGTTAGGGAACGTTAATTTTCGGTTGGTTTGCCAGCCGGTCAGCTCAAAATCACCGTAAACCAAACAAGACCCTCAGTTGCTCATCCAACTGGATGACCCACTCAGAGATGGATGTATTCAAGGCCATCTGTGTTAATCGGTTCAGCTCACCGGTCATCAACAAAATTCCCAGCATAATCAATAGAAGGCCGCTGATCAACCCGGTTGTATGGAAAGAAATTTCCCGGCCGAACACCTCCAGTGCTATCCCCCTTCCCTTGATAAACTGCCAGAAGCGGCTGCCATGACCCAGCTTGCTGAAAAAGGCCGACAAAATTATTAATGGCAATCCCAATCCAAAGGCGTAGATAAAGGAGAGAACAGCACCTTGCAATATCCCGGTTCCCTGGGTGGCCAGTAAGGTCAGGATACCACCCAGAATCGGCCCTATGCAGGCCGTCCAACCGATAGCAAAGGTCGCCCCATAAAGGTAAGAACCACCGATTGATTGAGCCGGGCTATCCTGGAATTGAATACCCGCCGGACCTTTGCCGAAGACGCTCAACAAACCAAAAAAGATGATCAACGCCCCGCCAATGATTGAAAGGGCCGGAATGTTTCGTGCCAGCAAACCGCCAATGGCCGTCACACTGGCCCCAACAAGTGTCATCGTTGTGGCCAGCCCGGCAAAAAACGCCAGAGTCGTCAAAAGGAGATTCTTTTTACTGCTCTGAAAAGAATAGGCAAAGTATGCCGGCAAAATTGGGAGCGAACAGGGGGAGAGAAAACTCAACACACCAGATAGAAATGCGGCTGGGATAAGGGCCAGCATACCAGCCCCCAGCGTGCGCTCTGCCGGATCGCTCAAAAGGGCAATCGCCAGTAATCCTATTCCTACAATAGCTACAACCAGGAAAGCGATCGTTCTGGTGGAAAAACGCTTCTTCTCAGTGTTATCCCTGTTCATCTTAATGCTCCCTCAGATCTTCTAAATCAATTGGATGGTTGGTAAATACGTGTTTCCGGTCTGAAAGCAGCCCAGGAGAACCAGAAATGGTTCACTGAAACCACTTCAGTGAGCTGTTCACCCGCCAGAGGGCCGTCAACAGCACGGCCAAGGATATTCCAGGTGCTTCCGGTTTCCTGATCAATAATCACCCCGCCATCATGGTCAAAGGTCAATAGTTGATCATCCAGTAAACGGCTGTAAGCCACTGCTGATCCGACATCCTGTCCTTCTGCAATGATCTGGGTATCCAATGCAGAGGCCTGCCCAGGCGCCCAAAATACGACGACTTCTTGATCACCAACCCGGTCGTTGACCACAAATTCCTCAGATAATAAAACATAAGGGTAAGCTGCCGCTTCGCCATCGAATTCAAGGGCTAAAACCCTGGCTACAGGGGGTAATTCATCGGGGGTTTCCGGACCCTGGAACAAAAAGGGCGGATTGTTGACGTCATCATAACCAATATAAGGATTACGTCCATACGAGCGGTTGAACCCTGTATCGCGGGATAATACAATGCCATCCGGGTTCGCCTGTTTGAACTCCTCCCAGGAAACCATGGCAGCCGGGACAAATTCAAGTTGATGCCCCGTAAACTCCCCAACGATGCCTTCTCCCGTTGCCTGTTGCCACCAGGTCTCAGTTTGCCGGTCATACATAATCAGGTTGCTGAACCGCAATCGCCCAGTCGTGCCAAAATCAAGCACCAGATCATCCACAGTCCTTTCAAACGCGATCCCGGTATTGCATAACGGGCAAAAAGTCACCACGACTGGAACGCCGCCCACCGTATCATTCACAATTTCATGCCAGGTCAGGATCTGAATCGGGTAAGCCCTGGCATCATCACCAACCAACATCTGAATGACCGGTTCAACAGGCCTGAGCCACTCATCGGCTTCATCTATACTGACGAAAACCGGGTCATCAATGGATGGAATGCCATCCTTAGGCGGCCCGCCCGAAAGGATCTCATCGTAGGGAATAGAATGAACAGAAAAATCTGTGGAGAATTCCCGTTCAGCCCCTCGGGGTGGCGGTTGACTGTCGGGTGTGTCTGAGTCAGGAATAACAGGTTCCATTTCAGGAGTGTCCGTAATAACATCCTCCTCCGGTGTTGCCGGTTCTGGCGTATCGACAGGCGACACAGCCGTTGCACAGGCTGAAAGAACCAGGGTCAGGAATAAAAACACGGGAAACAGCTTCTTAATATACATCATCACCTCACAGGTTTAATGAAACAAACTTTTGTTTTCGATCTACCAATAGGACGCCCATCGCACATGATTTCTTACCTTCAAACTTGATTTTTTTCATCAGAGGTAAGATTTTTGGTGATAAAGGAGTCAAATAGATACAAAAAATGTAACTACTC
>SKPR01000196.1 GCA_007119455.1 Candidatus Brevefilum sp.
GTGACGCTATTTCTTTTTAAGGGCAATTTTCCCGTTATAATATGGCTTTGTTTGATGACTTATTCAGGTTAACGAAATCATGTAAATTGGAGGGTTTATGCAAAAAGTAGCCATTATCACAGACAGCAGCGCTTATTTACCACAGGAAATCATTGACGAGCTTGACATCCACGTGGTGCCACTGATGCTCCACTGGGATGATCAGAGCTTTCGGGATGGGGTTGACATCCAGGCCGAAGCGTTTTATGCACGCCTGGACAAATCAGCGACCATACCCACCACCAGCCAGACCACGATCAACACTTTTGATGAGTTGTTTGGGAAGTTGCTGGAAGAGGATTATGCAATTTGTGCGATCCTGATATCAAGCGAAATCTCTGGAACGGTTCACTCTGCCTATAAAGCACAGGCCAATTTCACTGGAAAACCGATTGAAGTCATTGATTCGAGGTTGGTCTCAATGGCGTTGGGCTTTATGGTCATGGCCGTTGCCCGATCCGCAAAAGCCGGTGCAAATTTGGCTGAATGCAAGGCTCTGGCTGAGGAAATTCACCCGAAAATTGGCGTTTATTTCACCGTTGATACGCTCAAGTATCTCAATAAGGGCGGACGAATCAATACGGCCAAACGGGTGATGGGATCGGCACTGAATATCAAGCCGATTATGGAAATCCGTGATGGGAAAATAGAACTGGTTGAATCGGTTCGGTCACGTAAGAAAGCAGTGCGGCGCATGCTGGAGCTGGTAGAGCAGGATTTGGCTGGCCGTTCACCAGTCCGGATTTCGACCTTTCACGCCGCAGCAGAAAAAGACAATCAGGCCCTGATGGCTGAAGCTGTTAAGCTTTTCAATCCGGTGGAAACCGTGACAACATTTGTCAGTCCGGTGGTTGGCGCGCATACCGGACCGGGAACTTTGAGTATTGCTTATATGCTGGATTGATTTAAAGCCAGCCCTGCAGACTGTAAACGAGGAAACCCAAATATTCTTTAAGGGCATTCGTGGTCAACCCCAGTGAGCTGGCATTTGGGAGGAGAAAGATCAGGAATTCGTCCACGTGAGGTCTGAAAGTGCTGCGCCAGTTCTGCTCCGTGATGGTGAAATCCGTTGGTGCGGGGATGACATCAATCCCCTGGTTTTCAAATAACGCTATTGACCGGGGCATATGCAAAGCAGACGTTACCAGGATCACGTCATTGATGCCATTTTCCGTGAGGATCTCAACTGAAAAAAGAGCATCTTCATACGTATTTTGCGATTCATTTTGCTGCCAGATGGCTTCCCGGGGTACACCCATCAGGATCAGGAGTTCAGTCATATCCTCAGCCGGTGTGGAGCCCCGGTCGGTACTGAAATCCAGGTTGCCACCACTGGCTAAAATGATGGGTGCATAACCTTCCTGGTAAAGTCTTGCTGCATAAAGTACGCGGTCACCGGCGCTGTTAATGGCAGTCATGGGTCGTGGGGGATCGGCTGGCTCGGTGCCACCACCCAGAACGACGATCACCTCTGCCCGGGGCATTGGGTCAGGTGGGAGGTGTTGCCACTCGAGTGATCGGGCCAGCGCGTAACTGACCCAACGGTTGCTCCCCAGCCACAGGATCACCAGTGCGGTGAGGATGAACCACTTACGCCAGCTCCGGCGGTAATCACCTGCGAAGGCAATGATCAACAGAATGCATCCCAGGCCAAGGGGATAAATCAATAAGGGTAATAGCTTACTCAGATAGACAAACATGATGATTTTCCTTCTTCCTGGTTTGCCGTCAATAAATTAATCATATCATTAGAAGCGGTACAGTCTGGCTCATGGCCGATATTGAACGAGGTGACCCTCTTTCACATGAAAGACTTGCTGGCCAACAATATAATAACCGTCCGGACAGAGGGATTGATCCACCTGTTGTAAAATCGCATCTGAGATAATTCCGGCATGAATGATTGGGTCACCGATCAGTAAACCCAGATGACAGGTCTCGGCTGCAGGGATTTCTTCAAAATGATTGATGATTCCTCTTACTGCCTCAGCACTGGCATTACTGCGTGAGATGTGCCAGCGGTCGAAGTCAGTGGAAAATGGGGCGGGATTGAGCCTGGGGTAAGCAGAAGTATTCGCTTCTAAGATTGCAGCAACCGGCGCGCCTTCCGGATTGCGGTAGTCAAATAGAATTTGTTTGCCTGATTCGCTTACAGGCCAGACAACATAGGGTAAGGCTAAAATATTCGGCAGCGATTTCGAAAGATCTTCTTTACCGACCAGCGCCAGCGCTTCACGCAATGCCCGGTCATTTTCGGTCAACTGCCAAAGGATCTCATCCGGAGAGAGCCGATCCAGAAAGGGATGTTCATAAAAGTGGTTGAGGGGTATAGCCCCATTTTCAATCCCCCAGGCAATGGCTTCTGCTTGTGCCTGGCGCCATCCCTCCTGAACGGTGAAGCGTCCATTAGCATACTGGTTGGCATAGCCCTTATCACCCAGGTTGAAAAACAACGCAACCTGGAACCCGAAATCAGGATTCTCATGAGAAAATTGCCAGAGACGTCCGATGCCTGAATAGGACGCTGGTTGACCATCTTCGTCCAACGAGATTTGATCGGCATAGAACAGGTCATCCATGGTGATGATGAGTGGGCGGCGACCTTCAGGGATGTGAATTTCACCGCGCAACCAATCCTGTAACGCAACAAGGCTGAAACCAGCTTCATTGAGTGCGATCAAATGCTGGTCGAATTCAGCAAGGTCGGTCATATACCTTGAAGTTGACCCGCCTGTTTGGGGGCTGAACCGGTGATACATCAGGATAGGAAC
>SKPR01000036.1 GCA_007119455.1 Candidatus Brevefilum sp.
ATAATTCCATGGATTTGGGAACCGGCACACCCATCAGTGAGGATATCGTCTTTTTGGCACAGGTGGATACTCCCCCTCCCGCGGGTTATCGTCATTACTGGCGGGCACGCGTTTATGATGTCTTTGATGGGGCTGAATGGTCAACCAGCCCTGGCCTGCAGAAGACCCGTTTAGATCCCAACGACTTTGATATTCGGCATCCTGATTGGGTAGATCTGCAGCCTGCCAGGTATACCATTACCCCTTATCTCGATCGCATGGCGAATGTCTATGCCCCAGGGTTACCCACCTGGACCAATCGCCCGGTTGATGCCTTTACCCGGCCTTTGTCCGCGTCTGAAGAAGAGTTTATTGCCATGGTCGCAGAACCCCTCCTGTTTAGAGGTGATTCCTACCAGGTAGAAACCCTTGTCAGTCAGCCAGACGCCAGGTCATTGCGCCGTTCTGGCAATGATTATCCGGAATGGCTGAATAGATATCGCCAGGTGCCAGAAGATTTTTCGCCAGCGATCGCAGGTCTGGCTTCCATCCTGACAGCAGGCCACAATAACCCTTACGACAAAGCAGCATCCATCACGCGTTACCTGCGTACCAATATCGAGTACGCCCGGACAATTGATCCTGTACCACCGGGTCAGGATCCAATAGAATGGTTCCTGTTCGATTATCGGATGGGTTTTTGTAATTATTACGCCACAGCACAGGTACTGATGCTGCGCTCACTGGGTATCCCCGCCCGGTTGGCGGTCGGTTACGCACAAGGTGAATATGACAGGGAGACAAATGTCTTCACCGTCCAGCGCCGTCACAGCCATGCCTGGCCTGAGGTCTATTTCAATGATTATGGTTGGGTGATTTTTGAACCAACAGGGTCAGAACCGGTCCTGGTGCATACGGCCGACACAATTCTACTGGGCCACGAAAGTTTTATGGACCTGCGCGAAGACCGACCCATCATGGATTTTGAGTTAGAAACGCCTGATGGGATGACTGAATTCGGTGATGGTTTCACCGGTCAGTCGAACCAACCGGGTACCGTAGCAGTTGACCCTGAGGAAGGCAACCCGGTCACAGGGGTTATGCTGGTCATCGTATTGTCCGGTCTGGCCATCATTATCGGTATTGTATTATTCCGCCCTTCCTACATAAAAATGAATATTGACCCAATTCCTGTTGCACTGGAACGAACCCTTTCCAGGAAGGGGCTGATTGTTCCTGGCTGGCTGCAACGTTGGAGCCGCCGCGCCCGCATGTCTGACCCTGAAAGGGCATACCGGCAATTGGGTTGGTCAATCATGGTATTAGGGCACGCCCTGAACAAGGCTGAAACGCCAGCAGAAAGAGTGGAGACCCTTGCAAACCTGCTTCCTGAGGCTCGGCAACCGGCCGCCGATATCATTCGTGAATACCAAATCGATCGATACAGCAACCACACCATCAACAGGTCATTTGCCATGAAATCAGCTCAGGACTTATTCAGGATCGCATTAAAAGCCCGCTTGAGGCGAATACTTCCGTTCTGATTTAAATCCCTGATCATCAGAATGCCTGATCAAATCATAACTTCGTGAACAAGCTCACGGAGCGCTTCCTTCCGAGCTTCAATTAAGCCGGGCATGACATCCAGCGCATAAAATACACCGCTACCCTCCGAAACCAGGGCAGCCGTAATACTCCCCATGATGGTCGCTTCCAGGGGGTCGTAGTGTTCACGGTAACCTTTCAGAAATGCACCCGCAAATGCATCCTTTGCCCCGGTGGGATCAACCACCTTGGACGGGTAATTGGGTACCACCCAGCGCTTTCCCTGCTCGGCATCCATCAGGAAATACCCCTGGTCCAGCGTTTGAATCAGGACATATTCAGGGCCATAACCTGCCAATACTTCTGCCATTTCCCACAGATTCGTTCGGCGACCCTGGAAGAGATTGCGGAGGTCTTCTTCAGGGGTGATGAAAGCCGTGATATCCGATAGCAACCCGGGCATTTCTTCCCAAAAAGAAGGGTCCATATAACCTGGAGCAGATGCAAGGGTGATGGTGGAAGCCTGTCCCTGGCGAAAGATGGGCGGAAGGATCATATGGGTCAGGTAATCCACCGGGCAGATATGCACGGCACTGGCATCAAGGTAAGCCTTGGGTACGTCGGAAAAACGGATGGATTGTTTCTCAGGGTCTGACCGGTTATTCAGACTAGGCTTATCTCCACGAAAACCAATCAAACTGGGAGGGTAAGCCAGTTTCCGATCTGCAAAATGCTGAACCGGATTATGGTGATGTGTGACCTTCGCATCTTCATGGGCCATAAAACGGCGAATGTCCATTTCTTCAGAAACGATATTAACACCAGAAAGGTCAAACGCCCGATCTTTGAAACGCGCCAGCCAATGTTCAGGAAAATCCTGACCAACCCGCGCCAATAATCCAGCTGTCCCCCCCCACAAATGCAAACCAACTGCGGCATAGGCCAGGTTTCCACCCAGCACATCAATCTGTGGTGGACCGGAGATCGGCAGGATGGTATCACGGTTGAAACATCCAGCAATCACAAAACCGGGAAAGTCCTCGGAAGGATATTGGGTCATTCTGATGCGGCCTCAACCATCGAGATGAGCTGGCTTTTGTATGAGTCAAGATCAGGCACCTCGGCAGGGAAATGCATACCCAGGCTCTGAAGCTTGTCCGCAATGATCGTCCCGATTGCCAGGTTACGATACCATTTTCGGTCGCTTGGGATTAAGTACCACGGCGCCCAGGGGGTGCTGGTTTTTGAGAGCATGGC
>SKPR01000138.1 GCA_007119455.1 Candidatus Brevefilum sp.
AGCGAGAGGATCCCTGATCGGAGGTTGACCTTCTTCTTAATCACAGCGCGGTAGGCAAACACAATCCCGATGATGATCCCGATGGTATCTGTCAGTCCCAATCCGTAAAGAAAGGGCAGGGCTTGCGACTCCCAGCCAGCGGGAGGCGGTAAAATCGGGAAGGGGTAGGTTTCGCTGAAAAGCAGGATCAGCCCGGCCCGGATCAGGACGATCAGGTGTGCCGTTTGTAAAACCCCATAATAGCCGATTAAGTTTGTCGTCAAGCCACTTTTTCGTTTTTCCATAATTACTGTCTTATAAAGATTAATTGATGAATGGTGTCAATAATCCCGGGTCCGGTTGTTTAAACTCATGGGATTTTCCGCATGGCCAGGCCGACCCAGTCACCCTGGGTCAACCGGTCAACCACATCGAAACCAGCAGCCTGGCCCGTAGCCGACACCTCTTTTTCCTGCTGGTCAAGCAAGCCGGATAGCAGCAGCATTCCTCGGGGTCTGACGATTTCCCGTAATCCCTGTTCGAACAACCGCACGATAACCGGTGCCAGAATGTTGACCATCACGAGGGGTGCATCGCTAATCGTAAAGCGGCCTGTTTGGATTTCCTCCAGCGAGCCTTTACCTGCTTCCAGCACTGCAGGTGCGATGGCATTCAATCCGGCATTCTCCAGAGTTGAGGTCACTGCCACGCCGTCAATATCCACAGCCAGCACATGCCGTGTGCCCAGTTTCAGTGTAGCAATCGCCAGGATACCCGAACCGCAGCCCACATCGATGGCCGTCTGGCCCGGATTATGGTGCGCTTCAAGCAACTGCAGGCATAATTGCGTGGATGGATGGGTGCCCGTGCCGAAGGCCATAGCCGGGTTGATGCGGATGACCGTGCGCGTCTCATCGGGCTCAGGTTCTTTCCAGGCGGGCATGATCAGGAATTTCTTTCCGATGGGGATGGGTTGATAGTGTACTTTCCAGGCATCCATCCAGTCCTGGTCATGAATGGGCCTGTATTCCGGTTCAGGTACCGGTGTGATCTGGCTCAGATGCCAGAGCGCCTCAGCCAGTTTCCGGCGCTTTGCTTCCAAATCTTCATCCGCGGCCAGGTAGCCGGAAACAATCATCTCCTCGGTGGGCTCATTTTCCTGTGTCTGGGGGTTGAACCGGGTCTCATTCTCGATCACCACCCCGTTAACAACAAAACGCCCCAGCACATCGGCCAGGGCTTCCGCCAGTTCACCATCGCATTTGATTCTTACTTCAATCCAGCGCGCATCCTGGTCGGCCTTATCCACCAAAGACCTCCCGCAGCTTGTCAAAAAAGCTTTGCGATTGGATCTTGATATCCGAATCCATGGTCCCTGCCAGCTGTTCAAATAATTCCCGCTGTTCAGACGATAACCGGGTGGGCACCTGCACAGACACGGTGACAAGCTGATCACCCCGGCCGCTGCCCCGCAGATGGGGGATGCCACGATCACGCAACCGGAAGGTCTTGCCGGGTTGGGTGCCGGGCGGGATCCTCAGGTCCACATCGCCATTCAGGGTGGGGACCTGGATTTCATCCCCCAATACAGCCTGGGCGACATTGATATCCAGGTCCAGCAGGATGTCATCACCGCTCCTGCGGAAGTAATCGTGCTTCTCAACCTCGATTTCAATGTAGAAGTTACCTTGAGGGCCGCCATACACCCCGGGCTGGCCTTCGCCGGCCAGGCGGATTTGCACACCGCTTGAGACTCCCGCCGGAATGGTAACAAGCTTTTTGATGGTTTTGCGCTCAAGCCCGCGCCCATTGCAGGTGGGGCAGGGCGTTTCGATCACCTCGCCGCGTCCATTACAGCGCTGGCAGGTCACAACCTGCACCATGGACCCCAGCAGGGTCTGGTGCACCTGACGGACTTCTCCCTGGCCATTACATTGGGGGCAGGTCTGTGATGATGTGCCCGGTTTTGCCCCGGAACCGTCACACGTATGACAGGTTTCATCACGGGTGATTTCAATCTCTTTCTCAACGCCAAAAGCGGCCTCTTCAAAGCTCAATCTCACCCGGCTGGAAAGATCCGCCCCCCGCCTGGGGGCATTCCGGGACCGCCGCCCGCCCATGCCGCCAAAACCGCCGAAACCAAATATACCCTCCAGGATGTCGGACAGATCGATGTTCGTGAAGTCTGGCATACCCTGGGTGTTGACCCCGGCATGACCGTAACGGTCGTAAGCCGCGCGTTTATCACGGTCCGAGAGGACCGCGTATGCTTCATTAATTTCTTTGAATTTCTCTTCAGCATCCGGATCGTCACTCACATCCGGATGGTATTGACGGGCCAGGCGCCGGAAGGCGGACTTTAATTCGTCTTCGCCGGCACTCTTTGAGACCTGCAATACCTCATAATAATCACGTTTTGTCATAATTGGTTTTGTACTCGTATAAATTTTCTTTCAATAATGCCATTGATCACACTAAAGCCGGATAAGTCTACTCAAGTTCAGGGGTCTCGTCAATTGAGGTCTGATTTCGTTTTGTTCAGGGTGCCCGGTTTCAAACCGGGCACCTGTTTTCATTTATTTCACAATTGTTGCTGTCTTAAACCTGTTTAAACTCGCCATCGACCACATCTTCATCTTCAGCGGTGGGTTCATCATCTGCAGACTTTTCACCACCTTCATCGCCTGGCGCGCCTTCGTCCGCTGTCCCTTGCTGGTATGCAGCCTGCCCGAGCTGCTGCAAAACCTCGGCCAGCTCCTCTGACGCTTTTTTGATGCTTTCGAGATC
>SKPR01000061.1 GCA_007119455.1 Candidatus Brevefilum sp.
AAAACTTTAGCCAGGGCATTCAGCACTTTACCAGAGGCAGCCCGGGTAGCCATGCCTTTCTCATCAGGTGGGAACTTCGGTAAGGCCGATTCCCATCCATCTGGCAATTGACCATCAACACGCCGGCTGAATTCGCTTGCCATTTCAGGAAATGCCTCTCTATAAGCAGCCACTTTTTTCTCCCAGCTATTTTCCATCAAGCGCCCCTCTTCAACTTTTGAGAGAAAGTGCTCACGAACATCATCCGGGATATAAAATCGGGGCTCAAGGGGCCAATCCGCATTCTTTTTAGCCTCTTCGATCTCTTCCCATCCAGGGGGTGAGCCGTGGGCATCCGCTGTTCCCTCAACCGTTGGCAACCCATGACCGATGGTCGTATTAACCATGATAATTGAAGGCCTTGGGTCTGCTTTGGCAGCATCAACGGCTTCAACCAGAGCTGTAATATCAAAAGGATCATCCACATGACTGACGTGCCAACCATATGCCTTAAATCGGGCTGCCCGGTCTTCTGTAAAAGCAAGATCCGTTGGGCCATCAATCGTGATTTGATTATCATCATAAAAATAAATCAGTTTTCCAAGTTTTAAATGACCGGCCAGTGATGCGGCCTCTGAAGTAACACCTTCCATCAGGTCACCATCCGTGACAATGGCGTAAATATAATGATCTACAATGGTGTGGCCGGGACGGTTGAATTCTGCTGCGAGATGGGCTTCGGCAATGGCCATACCAACCCCATTGGCAAAACCCTGACCGAGCGGGCCAGTGGTAACCTCAATACCCGGGGTCAGACCATACTCAGGGTGGCCGGGTGTAATGCTGTCCCACTGGCGGAAAGATTTCAATTCCGCCATCGGCAGATCATACCCCGTAAGATGCAACATACTGTAGGTCAACATGGAGCCATGCCCCCCAGAAAGTACAAATCGGTCACGGTTGAACCATTTCGGGTTTTTTGGATTGTATTTAAGAATTTTCATCCAAATCGCATAGGCGATACCAGCATTACCCATCGGCAACCCGGGATGACCTGAATTGGCTGTTTGAACCCCGTCAACAGAAAGAAATTTTATGGTGTTTATGGCTTTTTCTTGTAACGATTCTTGTGTCATGTAGAAGGTCCCTTTCTTTACTTAATCGTATCAATTTTACCATGAGCATATCAGGATTGAAAAAAACGTGACTAATCAGCATGCAAGGGAATCTGGTGGATGTGGCATGGCGACAAAGCTGCCACTCTACACCTACCAGCATTTGCCCTTATTCTCACCGGTTTTTGCAGGTAAAATAATGATTAATCATTTATTGGTTGGAAAGAAATCTTGCTGAAATCTCGTCGTATTAATGTGAGACCTCATTCCAGATGATAAAACAATCAAAAATTGTCTTTCCTGCCAACGCATCAAATGCACCAATATAATAAAAAAACCTGGCAGAATTAATAATTGATAATCAAAACCAGTCTTAATCGATGAATCAAACAACCTACGCAGCCGCATTCAAACTCGCCAAACAGAAATTAAGGGAAGGGGATCGCGCGACAGCCATTAAATTAGGTCGCCTACTTGTTGCCAAAGACCCACAAAGGGTTGATGCCTGGCTACTTCTCGGAGGCCTGTCTGAGCCCGAACAAAGTTTGGCATATGTCAGAAAAGCCTATCAAATCAATCCGGACGACCCACGCGTAAAGCAGGCTGTTCAATGGGCCCTAAATCGCCAGCACCATCAAACCCAACCAATAAATACATCTGAATCTCAAGGTGAAAAGCCGACCGGGGAAACAACGCCAGATGAAGCGCCTGAAAAAGCCCATACTCCAAAAAAAGGAAAACGAATATTGTGGGGGGCCGGCATCAGCCTGGTCATCATTACTGCCTCAATCATCTTGTTAAGCTTCCTAAATCCAGGAATGCTTATTACCAGAGCATTCAACCCGTTATCACAACAGAATAGTGAGGTACAGGCAACCTCAACACCCACCTTCACAGAACTCGAATCAGTAATCACCCATTCAACTGCCACACCACAGCCAACGCTTGAAACACAGATCATATCGCCAACCACAACACCTACGTCCACCCCCACGCCAACGCCCATCGCAGACCTTTGGGGTTGTCAGATGGAAATGCGATTCACCTCTGGACCACTAGCCGGTGAAGGCACAACATTTACAATGCTGGACGAAACCTATTTTCAGGATAAGGGGGATAAGTTTGAAACAGGTAAGAACACAGGTATTTACTACCAGGATCAAAAGTATGTGATCCTTCATTCCGGACTTATAGGTTGGAATCCTTTTTCGCCCTTGGAAGTTGAATTTATCCGGGCTTACCTGGAAAATCGGGGTAATGAATCCCGAGAATATATTGAGGGGCAGATCGATGAACTAACGGGATCTGAAATCGTCTGGCGGTGCGATGGTGAGATCGTTCTGATAACGAGATTGGTCAATATTGTTCGGTTATCATATGAGGCATCAACCAGGTTATGGTTGGATCCATTTAATATCCAGGATATCATCCGATCACGGGAAGGCCTGGAGGATGAATGGATCGGTGATATGGGCCCGGATACAGAACGGTCAATTTATCTTGGCTTTTGTGGCTGGGGCCCACCCCACATCTTACGTAACCGGCAAACGTATTACCGGTATGTATTGCGGTTTGAAAAGCTCAACTAAACAGAACCTGCACCAGCAACTAGATTGAGAAATGTCGACCTTTTTTTCCTGATTATTGGACTTAAATAATAT
>SKPR01000014.1 GCA_007119455.1 Candidatus Brevefilum sp.
AGGCGGATGTCGAAAGACTCAGGCCGTATTTAGAACAGCTCCTCCCGCTCGAAGAAATGACGTTTCCCGAAGAGGGCATCCGGACGGCCCACCGTCCGCCCGGATACCCCTTTTTCCTGGCCGCTCTCTATCTCATCCACGCGGGTCCTCAACGCTTTGCCCTGGTAAGGGTTGTTCAGGCCGTATTGTCAGCCAGCCTGAGCCTGCTGGTCGTGGGGATCGGGGAAATCATCGGCCTCTCAAAAAAAGATTGTGTGTTAGCAGGATTGTTTATCAGCCTGTATCCAATATTATTGTTCTTTCCCCTGGCGCTGGCCTCTGAAAATGTGTTCATCCCGCTTTTGACCCTGGCTTTCTACCTGGCCTGGCGGACCAAAGAGAAACCGGAATCAAAAGGTCTTTTGATTCTTCTTGGATTTGTCCTGGGGTTCATGGTGCTCACGGTCGCCATCTCAGTGTTGGTCATGGCCGTGATTGTCGTGTGGTTGTTTGTTAGCCGCAAGGGTCAGCGGAAACTCATCTGGATACCGGTTATCATCGCGCTGCTCCTGATCATGCCCTGGTCTGTCAGAAATTCATTTTTGATGGGTGAGCCGGCCTTTGTGGAAAACAGCTTATGGTTCAACATGTACATCGGTTACCATCCGGAAGGGAACGGCAACTTCAAATCGAGCATCGCGGTCAGACCTCTTTTTATCACAGACAATGCCCAGCGGGAGGCCTACACCCGAAGGAATGCCATCGCCTTTATTCAGCATGATCCCCTGGAAGCGCTGCGGCGTATCCTGATTCGCATCCCGGCCTTTCTTGGCCCTGAGACCCGGGGCTTCAATTTCTTCTACAGCAACAACCTGATCGGGCACATTCCCCAGCCCTGGATATCGATGATTTATTTACTGCTGACCCTACCCTGGTTCTTTGTGAGTCTCTTCGGCACAATCGGGATTGCGACCAGTACGAATAAGGCTTTTTCAGTTTTGGCAGGGTTCGCTTCTCTGTTTTTCTTCCTTCCCCATCTGCCCATCCTGACCGAACCGCGCTTCCACCTTCCGCTTGTGCCGTTGTTGATCCCCTTTGCTGTGGCGAGTTTCAGGATGTTGACCACAAAAAACGCCTGGAAGGTGGGGTTGACGAAGCAACAGAAAATAATCCTTGGTCTGATCGTCGTCTTCTTTGTATCGGTCTGGGCCTATCAAATCACAACGGATCTTCCGCTCTACCTGCAACTCCTCGGGCCAGATGGAAATCGGATCGGTCTGACGTATTGAGGTTCCTTCGCTAGGGATAAACGGCCTGTCATTATTTGAAGCATCCAAGAGGTGTGTTACAGTTATCTCGAGATATAATTTCACAGTAATAGTTTTGGATTAACATGAAAAGATTGGGTTTCACCTACATCCATTGCAACGATCTTCAGAAGATGAAAGACTTCTATTCTGAAGTGCTTGGACTTGATTGCATCTGGGAAGATGATGAGTCGCTCGCATACCAAATCGGGGATCATCAGTTGTCGATCAGGGTCCACAAAGACATGCCAACACCTGAGAAAGAATTCGCCATCCAGGAGGGATGGACAGGTGGCACTTCGTTCCGACCAAGCTGGTCCATTGAGTGTGATCAGGATAGCTTCAAGAGTATCGCCAGGCGAGCCAATGAGAAGGCTGTCGAAAGCTATTATCCAGAACATAAATGGGTTGGGTACTGGAGCCTTCCACTGCTGGACCCTATGAATAATACGATAGAGATAACCTGTCCGGACAGCGATCTAAACTGATGTAAAATTAGCTAAGATTTGAACACCCCAAGTCAATTTGTGGGATCACCATATGGGTTGAAACCGATTTTAAAAATAATTGGCTCATATTAAGAAATTGTTGTAATAATCAAAGGATGCTCAACGAGCAGGTCAGGGGAATTTTCTACCATGCAATCTCAAAAAAAGTTTTCGTTACTTCGTTCTACCCTGAAAGCACTCGGTTTGTCAGATGAAGCCACAGATGCCATCTATCCGACTTCTTTGGAATAGTATTCCTCTCCGATCCTGCCACTAAACCGCTTCCCGTCTGGCCCGCACATCAGCCAGCACATCCAACATCTTCTGGTGGATGGTCGGGTTGGCACAGCAGATGGTCACGGGTTTGGCCATGAAATCGTGGTTACCATACACATCAGTCACCACACCGCCAGCCTCACGGACGATCAGGCCGGCTGCGGCCACATCATACTGGAAAATTTCCAGCTCCCAAAAGCCATCCATGCGTCCGGCCGCCACATAAACCATGTCTAAGGCCGCCGACCCCAACCGCCGCACCGTGCGTGCAACGGCATTAAACCGGATGAAGTTGGCATTATTATTATCAGGTGCATCTGCCAGATCATACGGAAAACCCGTCACCAGCATGCAATCGATCAGGTCCGTGAACTTTGACACGTGGATGGGCTTGCCATTGAGTGTGGCCCCCTGACCGCGCTCGGCGCAATAATATTCGTCCCGTGTGGGGTCATAGACGACCCCCAGGGTTAATTCACCCTGATAGGCATAACCAATTGAAACACAGTAGATCGGCACCCCATGAGCGTAATTCAAAGTGCCATCCAGCGGGTCAATATACCACTGATGGTCGGTGTCCCCTGCGCGCCCGCCTGATTCTTCGGCCACAATAGCATGGTTGGGGAAGGTCTTTGTGATCACATCAATCA
>SKPR01000190.1 GCA_007119455.1 Candidatus Brevefilum sp.
GTTCACAACCTGACTTGCCTTTTTCGCCCATTGTCGCCATCGGAGAGAACAGCGCCAATCCTCATGCCCAACCCTCTGACAGGGCGCTGGCACCGGGCGATCTGGTTCTTATCGATTGGGGGGCTGGTTTTGATGGTTATTATTCGGATATTACGCGAACCTTCACCTATGGCGGGGTGGACCCGAAACTTACCAGAATAGCTGAGATTGTCCTGGCTGCCAACCAGGCTGGAAGAGAGGCTGGCAAAGCCGGGGTACAAGCTGGCGCGGTTGATCGGGCTGCCCGATCAGTTATTGTGGATGCAGGCTATGGGGCGGCCTTTATTCACCGGACCGGGC
Organism: Candidatus Brevefilum sp.; assembly: GCA_007119455.1. GTDB lineage: Bacteria > Chloroflexota > Anaerolineae > Anaerolineales > Anaerolineaceae > Brevifilum. The sequence goes on from SKPR01000190.1 coordinate 340, forward strand.
ATGGACTGGGGATGGAAGCCCATGAAGAACCTTACATATATGAAGAAAACACTCAGATCCTGGCAACAGGGATGACCTTCACGGTTGAACCGGGCATTTACCTTGCCGGAAAAGGCGGAGTCCGGATTGAAGATGATGTGATCGTGACTGAAGAGGGGCTGGATTCTCTCACGGATCTGCCACGCGAAGTTCAACCTTTAGAAAGCTTTATGGTTTAAGTAAGGCTGCCCCATGTCGCGTGATCTAAAAATTATCTCCGCTGCCATGCTCATCTGGGGGGTGGGTGAAGGGATGTTCTTTATCTTCCAGCCACTCTACATCCAGCAATTAGGTGCAGATCCCATCCTGATCGGTTTGATCCTGGGTATCAATGGGCTGGTCATGACCATTTCGCAGATACCGGCAGGTATGCTGGCAGACCGTTTTGGCCGGCGGCCATTGATCTGGTTCTCATGGATTTGCGGACTGATAGCCACCTGGGTAATGGCATTGGCTCCGAGCCTAGGATTTTTTATTGGTGGATTGCTTCTTTATGGCATAACGTCCAGTGTGCTATCGCCACTCAATACCTATGTCCAGGGGGCGCGTGGACGATGGTCAGTGGGTAAAGCGATCAGTTTTGTTTCAGCAGCCTACAATATTGGGGGTATTTTGGGCCCCATTCTGGGTGGTATTGTGGCTGAAACCTTTACCCTGCGAACGGTCTATTTCTTTTCAGGTGCAATTTTTGCTGTTTCCACGTTGACCATCCTCTTCATCAAAGACCAGAAAAAACAGGATCTGACTGTAATGGAAGGAGATGGCCATTTATTGCAAAACCGGGCTTTCTTAGGGATGCTGGCTGTGATTGCCCTGGTTATGGTAGCTGTGACCCTGCCGCAACCCCTGGCAGCCAACTTCCTTCAAAATCAGCGAGGTTTATCGCTGGGACGGATTGGCCAGCTCGGCTCCCTGGGTGCATTGGGGAGTGTGATCTTGATGCTGGCATTCGGGCATCTCAAAGCGGGGGTTGCCCTGATCATCGGTCAGCTTGGTGTCTTCTTATTTGCGTTGTTGCTCTGGCAGGGTGATGGTTTCCTCTGGTACGGATTGGGATATATCTTCTTTGGGGGTTTTCGATTATGCAGGGCGATGACCGTTACGCTGGTCAGACCCCTGGTACGAGAACGTGAAGTCGGCCTGGCATTTGGCATGGTCGAAACCCTGAATTCTATGGCTTTTATGGTCGCGCCGGTCCTGGCAGGTTTATTATACGACTGGCGACCAGCATCCATTTTTCCAGCAAGTTTGCTGGTATTGATCCCGGCTGGTTTGGTCAGTGGTTGGGTTCTGGTCCATATTCGCTCAGCAGGGGGTGATATACTGGGTGAAACACTGATTGATAGTGAGGTTCAGAATGAAACGCTTCGTTGAACGCCTGGTTTTAGGTCCCCTTTCCAATAATGTTTACATCCTTGGTGACGACCAGACCGGAGATGTGGTGGTCATAGATCCCGGGTTTGACAGCCAGGTGATCCTGGATCGTGTAAATGAAAAGAGCTGGTTTCTCAGGCAAGTCTGGTTGACCCATGCGCATTTTGATCATATCGCTGGCGCTGGAGAGATTGCAAAGGCCGATGATCCGGCTTTGCCAGTGGGCTTACACCCGGCAGACCAGGCCTGGTACGCACAAGATGGAGGTGCTGCTCAGTTCGGTATGTCAATCCCAACACTGCCGGCAATCTCTCTTTCCTTTGACCATAAAATGCTGTTAGGTTTACACTCTGATCATGCCCCTGTCGCTGAAGTACGCCACGCACCAGGACACAGCCCAGGACATGTTGTGTTTTATGTTGAGAGCCTGGGCGTTATGTTTTGTGGGGATGTGATCTTTCATCAGGGCATTGGACGCACTGACCTGCCTGGGGGCGACCTGGACACCCTGTTGAACAGCATCCAAACCCAGGTGTTTTCTCTGCCTGATGAGACCCATTTGCTTCCTGGACATGGGCCGGAGACCACGGTGGGTTATGAGCGGGAAAACAACCCGTTCTTGTGAAGATCACCAGCTCAAGTTGTTTCAGGGGGTGATCAAAGGCTGTTCTTCACGTGATATGCAAATGCCCTTCCCACATTCCATTATTGTTTCTTGAGCTCAATTTTTGATTTTCAGAGAATCTGTTCAGTTGGTGTATTTATTTGGAGTAAGTTCATCAAAATAGATATATTAAAACGGTAGCAGTCGAATGTAGTGATCAGCTAATTGAAGGAGGGAATCGTGGACTTTGGGTTATCGTTCAGGTACGTTTTCATGGATGAAGCGTGGTTTAAGAAACTCGCCCTGGTTGCTTTATGGGGTCTGATCCCGGTAGTCGGGGTGCTGGTTCTTGGCGGTTGGGGTTTGAAGGTGGGAAAGATGGTCATCGATGGTACTGATGAGCATAAGCTTCCGAAAGTGGAATTTAGCGCTGATTTACGATGCGGCTTTTTGGCTTCCGTCATCGATTTGATCTATGCCATGCCTGCAGCCATCTTCTTCACAGTTACTGTTGTGGTGGCAAGGTTGGGTTTCAATGCTGAAGGGCCCACCCGGGAATTACTACTTATCTTGAGTGGGTTAATTGGCCTGGTTGGATTGTTGTTGTTTGTTTTATGGTTCTTGGTTGGCTCTATAGCCTTTGCCAATTTCCTTGCGAAGGATCGCTTCGGCGCGGCATTTAATTTTAAAGAACTCATTATGTTGCTCAGAAATTCTCCTGGATCGTGGTTCCTGGTCGTCCTCGGCCAGTTTGTGGCGATGATGCTCATCTCTCCTTTGGGTATTTTGTTTTTCGGTATCGGTTTATTATTCACCACAGCCTATGGAGCGGTTATTTGGTCGCACCTGCTCGGTCAAGCCTATCTTAAATCGACAAGGTAGATGAAGCATGCGAAGAAGGCTGCTCCTCATTCCAAATTCTGATCCATTAAGATGAATCAAAAAAAGGTTGCCAAATATCTGGCAACCTCTCTTTGTTGATTAGTTATCTTTTTATTTGGCGTACTCAGTTGCCCTACTCTCACGGATGACCGTGATGCGAATTTGCCCGGGATATTGCATTGTTTCTTCAATCTGTTGGGCAATATTCTTTGCCATTCGGTTAGCCTCAACATCATCAATCTCGTTGGGTTTCACGATGATGCGAACTTCTCGTCCGGCCTGGATGGCATAAGAACGATCAACACCGTTATAGCTGTTGGCAATATTTTCAAGTGCACGCAGCCGTTTAATATACTGTTCCAGGTCTTCTCGGCGTGCACCGGGGCGTGCGCCTGAGATGGCATCCGCTGCTTCAGCGATGACCGCTTCAACCGATTCCTGCTCCATCTCGTGGTGGTGAGAAGCGATGATATTGACAACTTTCTGACCGACGCCATGCCGCTGGGCAAATTCAGCCCCAATTTGGGCGTGCGTACCTTCCGTGTTATGATCCATGGCTTTCCCGAGATCGTGTAACAGTGCGCCTGCTTTGGCGGCTTCTACATCCGCGTTCAATTCTGCTGCAATTACGCTGGCGATTTTCGCTGTTTCAACAGCATGGGCTAATTGATTCTGCCCGTAGGATGTCCGGTACTTCAGGCGGCCAAGTTTCTTGAGGACTTCCACGTGCAAGCCTGCCACACCGGCATCATAGGCTGCCTGTTCGCCCGCTTCCACGATATCCTGATTCATCTGCTCATTTTCTTCCCTGAGGGTTTTTTCAATATTAGCCGGGTGGATCCGCCCATCGACTACAAGACGGGTAAGGGCGCGTCGGGCAATTTCACGCCTGACGGAATCGAAACAGGAGACGGTCACGGCTTCAGGGGTGTCATCGACAATGACATCAACACCGGAAGCCTGTTCAAAGGCCCGGATATTGCGGCCATTCCGCCCGACGATTCGGCCTTTCATCTCTTCGTTGGGAAGGTTCACAACCGATGTGGTTACTTCGGCAACTTTTTCGGAAGCCACCCGCTGGATGGCGTCGGCAATTAATTCCCGAGCCCGAGCATTGCCTTTTTCACGTGCTTCACTTTCGATTTGCCGGATAATGCGCGCCATATCGGCCCGGGCTTCTTTTTCGGTTTCAGCGAGTATGACTTCACGAGCCTCGTCCTTTGTCATTTGAGAAACCCGCTGTAATTCTTCCATTATCTCGTTGTGCATCTGGTCTATTTCATTGGCGCGCTTGTCAATGCTGGATTGCCGTTTATTTAGCCGGATTTCTCTTTCTTCATATTTTTCCAGACGCCGGTCAAGCTCTTCACGCCGCTTCTGTAACCGATCATCTTCTTTATTGAGTTCTGCTCGCCGCCGATTCAGTTCATCTTCTGCTTTTTGTGTGATGTTGAGGGCTGCATCTTTTGCCTCAAGTTCAATTTCACGGGCTTTTTCTTTGGCTTCTGTGATGATATGATCTGCTTTTAAGTTTTGCGCCTGACGCTTCTTTTCTGCCAGAGACTGTTTGATCATGTATCCGATCAATCCGCCCAGGAGGAATGCGCCTATGCTGATTGCAATGAGTAATAGTGGGTTAAGTGTCATTTTTGCTCCATTTTTCCATTATTGTCCGGGCGCTCGGTTTCTATAGATGCGAATTCATCCCAAAGCTTTTCAACCGTAGGCTTAACAATCCCATAGTGGAAGCCTCGCCGGCCTAAAAAACCGCCGACTTTTTTTTGGAAGTCAAGTTGGGTTTCATGCCGGTGTTTTTTTGCTTTTTTTACGCCGGCTTGATAAGCCAGCTCGTACTCGTCACCGCCATATATTTCAAGCGCCTGTGATATTTTGCCATCTGCCACCCCCTTGAGCCGTAGTTCGTAAGCCAGCAACCGCTTGCTGCGAGGTCGGAAGGTGTTCCTGTTTTCAATCCATTGGCGGGCAAAATCCAGATCGTCCAGCCAATTTTTCTCTTGAAGTTTTTCTAAAGTGCTGTTGATGACTTCCTCGCCAAAACCTTTTTCTGCAAGTCGGCGACGGGTTTCTTCAATAGATCGAGGACGGTGATTGATAAATTGCAGGGCTTTTTGAAAGGCCACTTCATAGGTGTCTTCTTCCTGCAATTTCTGAATTTCAGTCTCGTTCAATTTTCTTCCAGGTTCCAGCCACCCCGCCACAAAACGTGAAAGGCCAAAAGCAAACTCACCGTCCAGGTAAATATTGACCCGTTGGCGATTTCGTTTTTGCGCTTTGATGGCTGTGATCTCCCGTTCCATTATGTCTTTCTTAAATCAAATACGGCCGTAGCTCTGCCCATATGACTACGGCCGTATATCAATTCGGATTCCTTATTGGCTTTGATGTTGTTAAGGATAGAAAAACAATCAATGGGTTCCACCAGTCCAAGGCAATGCCTTATTTGGACCTTGGGGATGCCCTTGTTATTTAAGTTGTATGACCATATCTACCCTATACATTTATTGACTCTAATCTTGATGATCGCTGGGTACTTCCGGAATTCGGTTTCCCTGTGCTATTCGTTTCAAAACCGATGTCATCAATCAATAACAATGCCAGGCTGGATGCCGGCGAAAAAATTTCGTACGGTTCTCTTTGATATATCGATCGTAGCCACAAATCTTGTTATGGCAGATGGATAAGTATTTATTTTTCGGATAAGTCCAATGACTTATTCTTCGAAGTTAATTATACAACAAAATGTGAAATAATGAAGCTTATGTTAAAACACCGCACGGTTTTTGGAAATTTGACTAAATATCCTGTAGATAGGTACTGACCTTTTATTTTAAGGGTCTTAGGGCGTATTGAAAAACGCATTTGTGTAAAAATTAGTTTGAAAATCCGTTGGATTTGTGAAAAAAGGAAATATATTTTGGTTATTGGTGAATCTCATGTTAAAATAAATAATATGGATACACATAATTCAAAAAACGAAACGGAAATCCAAAAGAGTCACAGTTATCAACGTCACCAACGGCAACGCTTTTGGCAAATCTTTTTGCCAGTTGCATTGGCTTTACTGCTGATCCTGTTGATTGCCATTATGATCGTCATGAGAGCTGTGGAGACTGAACCCGGTGAGATCGTCTCACAGTGGGCAGATGCCTCACTGATCTGGTTGATCATGCCCATGCTGCTTTTTGCCATCGTAGCAGCGCTGGTGTTGGTTGGCCTCATCTATGCCTTCGCGCGAGTGCTTAATATTGTGCCAGATTACACATTCCTGGCGCAACAGTATGTTGCCCTGGCATCAGCCAAAATTCAGCTGTATGCGGATAAGCTGGTTGAACCGATTATTGCAGTTCGAAGTGTTTTGGCAACGGTGAATGCTTTTTTTGAAGCAGCATTTGGCCGGTCAAAATAACTTACTTTTTGCCGGTTCCTTCAGAAGATAAGCCCGTGAGTCCTTAATGCTGGTTTGAATTATGTCAAAAAACGTCCAAAAATAAACACCATTTAAGAAAAGGAAACAATACATGGAAAACAACTGGAAGACCAAAACCCTTGTTTTAGGAACAGTTCTTGGTGCGGTGTCTGGTGCCGTATCAGCCTATTTATTGATAAAGCGAGCCGAAAGTGAAAACAAGCAGCCCAAGCTCTCTCCTTCAGAGGGAATTCAGGTTGGGTTGGGTTTGCTGGGGTTGATGCGAATGATCGCCGGGTTTGGATCTGACTGATAAACAATTTAATAGGCAAAACCATTGTTTGACATTGTATTTTTAGGTACATCGGCCTCAGCCCCATCGGTGCATCGAGGTCTGCCATCATTACTGGTTCAGCATGAAGAATATCGGTTCCTTATTGATTGTGGTGAGGGGACCCAACGGCAAATCCTTCAAGCCGGTGTTGGATTTAAACGGCTGAACCATATTTTGTTAACGCATGGACATCTTGATCATATCCTTGGTCTGGGCGGGCTTGTTTCGACTTTTCTGCGCTGGGAAGTCATTGAAGAAATTGAAATTTATGGTACCCGGCATACCCTTGATCGAGTCAATGATCTGATTTATGGCGTGGTTTTGCGGGGCTTTCGTGGCACGCCCCCGGTGATCTTACATGAGATCACCCCCGGCGTATTTTTTGAAACGGAAAAATTCACCATTGAAGCCTTTCCGGTTGATCATCGCGGTTCCCATTCTCTGGGTTATAAGTTTGAAGAACGCAGCCGGCGTCCTTTTTTGCCTGAGGCAGCTGAAGCATTGAATATTCCACCTGGGCCATGGCGCCGAGATCTGGTCAGGGGTCTTCAGGTAGAGCTTCCGGATGGGCGGGTGATCGAACCTGAACAGGTTTTGGGTGAAAGCCGAAAAGGGACACAGCTGGCTATTGTGGGGGATACGGGCAAACCTGACAAGCTGCTCCCTTATATCAACGGTGTGGATGCTTTGGTGATTGAAGCGACGTATATCGAGGCTGAAGTTGATCTGGCCGAACGATTTGACCACCTGACGGCTGCCCGGGCTGCCCAACTTGCTAAGGATGCCGGTGTGGGCAAATTATATTTGACCCACCTATCTCGCCGTTATCGCCAAAGGGATGTCCTTAAAGAAGCCCAGGCAGTTTTCCCGTCTGTGCATGTGGCGCGAGATTTTGATGCCTTTCAGATCCGCCGTAGCGACGAGTAAATCAAGCTGATAAAATAAAATCTGGATAAGACTCATCATATAATAATGAAAGCTTTATGGGATTAATGGAGTAATCATGGCAAAGTTAAATTTATTGGATCGTCTGGCGCGCGGGGATGTGCTGGTTTCTGATGGCGGAACCGGGACCAATCTGCAAAAAATTGGCCTTCCCCCGGGATCTGCTGCTGAAGCGTGGGTCCTCAAGCAGCCTGAATCAATCCTGGCCCTCAGCCGGTCATTTATTGATGCCGGTTCGGACATCATTCTGACCTGCACCTTTGGTGCAACACGAATCCGGTTGGAATCAGCCAATCTGAGGGACCAATTTGAGGAGGTGAATCGCAAAGCTGTCGAGATCTCCCGTGCGGCTGTAGGTGATAGCCAGGTGCTTGTCGGTGGATCCATTGGCCCAACCGGCCATATGCTGGCCCCTCTGGGAACACTGTCCGTTGAAGAAGCCGAAGAAAATTTTACTCAACAGGCCAGTATCCTGGTTGACTCTGGCGTGGATCTGATCGTGATCGAAACGCAATTTGATATCGGAGAAGCAACCGCAGCTATAAGGGGGGTGCGATCAGTTGATGCATCGATACCTCTGGTGTGTTCCTTCAGCTTTGATCGTGGCGCACGCACCATGATGGGCACCACACCTGCCAACATGGTGGATGTAATTGGGAGCATGGATGTAGATATGCTGGGGATCAATTGTGGGCGTAGCTTAAATGAGAATCTGGATGCCCTAATCCAATTGAACCAGGTATCACAGAAGCCAATCTGGTTCAAACCCAATGCCGGATTACCCGAAGTTGGGGATGATGGGAGTCCGACTTATTCAATCTCACCCGAAGAGATGGGGGCACTGGTGCCGGTATGGATGGAAGCGGGTGCCAGGGTGATTGGTGGTTGTTGCGGTACCAGCCCCGAACATCTGGAACAGATCGCAAAAATTGTGCATGTGTGAAAATCGCCGTTACAACACACCCCCCCAAATACCCTTACATGCAAAGTAATTAGAATTTAAAGCTATCAATCTCGAAAGAGCATGGCTTTCTCGAGCATGGTTTCTTATGGGAGCCATTTCTGATTTCTTTAGAGATAGGCCCAATAAGCCAACCATCTTTGGAGAAGAACAAACCGGGATGTGTTAGAATCTCTGCCATGAGTGATATTGTTCTGGCCTCAAATTCCCCTCGCAGACGCGAGCTGCTTTCGTTATTGGGTTTTGAATTTGTTGCTGATCCTGCAGATATTGATGAGAGTCAGCTGTCCGGGGAGTCACCTCCGGATTATGTCAGCCGTCTGGCCTGGGAGAAAGCACAGGCCATTGCTGCCCGCAGATCTGGCCTCGTAATTGCAGCCGATACCATTGTTGTGGATGGCGAAGAACTCCTGGGGAAACCACAAGACGAATTGGATGCCTGGCGGATGTTGTTGCAGCTACGCGGGCGAACCCACCAGGTTTATACCGGTTTGGCCATCCTCGATTCACGGACAGGTGAGTCGTTCATTGACATTTGCAGGACGGATGTGCCCATGCGCAATTACTCAGAAGATGAAATTGAGGCATATATTGCCTCTGGTGACCCGATGGATAAGGCCGGTGCTTACGCTATTCAACATGCGGGTTTCCATCCGGTTGAAGGGTTGACCGGCTGTTTTGCTTCTGTGATGGGTTTGCCCTTGTGCCATCTGGTAGTTGGCCTGCAGCAGTTTGGCTTTTCCATACCGGAGGATTTGGGGATCCGCTGCCAGGCAGTTTTTAATTATGTCTGTCCAGCTTTAGAAGCCATTCTGGGTCAGGCCTGAGGTGTAAATGCTTAATTTCCCAGCATCTGTACGACGAAGGACTTTGCGAAAAGGCATCTGTTTCAGCCTGCTTTTAATCACCCTGCTGGTTGGCTGTGTTCCGACCCCTGCTGAGAGTGTCCTACCGACACCTGTTTCAGGGGACCTGGCTGATGCAGCTTCAGCCCAAACCGTGATGGCGGCATTTTTATCAGCCTGGCAGGATGAAGATTATGCTGCTATGTATGGTTATCTGACGGCATTAACCCAGGATGCCATTTCTCTGGATGAATTTGAGTCCACATATCGTTACGTAGCCAAAAGCCTGACTCTGGAAGAACTTAATTTCAAGCTCCTCTCGGGGATAGCCCAGGGAAGACACGCGGAAGTTGCTTTCCAGGTCGACTTTCAAACCCTGTTGCTCGGGAATTTATCTCGTGAGATGGTAGCCGGATTGAGCAATGAAAACGGGAACTGGCAGATTCAATGGGACATTGGCTTGATCTTGCCGGAGCTGGTTGGTGGGAACTGGATTGAATTCCACCATAAAATCCCATCCCGGGGAAGGATATTTGATCGCTTCGGGGCGCCCCTGGCCGCCTATGAAAATGCCATCGCGGTGGGACTCGTTCCGGGTGAAATCA
>SKPR01000229.1 GCA_007119455.1 Candidatus Brevefilum sp.
TAACAGCCGAATCACTCATCATCTTATTGGGCATTATCTCAGCCAGTATGTTGGGAATATCAGTGTTTGCAGTCGGATCGATGATTTCTGCCTATGCTTCAGCCAGCGAAACTGCCACACCGCGCTCATTTTCATTGGTGGTGTCTGATGATGTATCACAAAACGCTCTATCTTCCTTTATTGGCGCGTTTATATTCAGCATCGTGGCGCTGGTTGCTTTGGAAAACGGCATTTATGGAATACCCGGTCGATTTTTATTATTTTTGATTACCGTTGTTGTTTTTGCCCTGATCATCATCAATTTCTTAAGATGGCTGGACCGGATTGCCAGATTAGGTCGTTTAGGTAATACCATCGAAAAGGTCGAAGCGGCAACAGCGGATGCTCTAAGTTTTCGAGGGGAAAAACCGAATATGGGTACGCGGCCAGGAACCCAAGAAAGGGACGGCGTACCGGTTTTTGCCAGTTCTATCGGCTATATTCAACGGATTGATATACCCTCGTTACAGGCCAGAGCTGAGCATCTTGATGTTCATATTTCTATAGCAGCTCAACCAGGCACATTTACAGCACCAGATCAACCTCTGGCTTTTGTTCAGAACAAGAAGACTTCTGATCTTAATGCAGATGATATCGATGGCATCCTTGAAGCCTTTGTTGTTGGCAAAGATCGGGCTTTTGTTGAAGATCCCCGTTTTGGCTTGATCGTTCTATCTGAAATCGCCAGCAGAGCTTTATCTCCCGCAGTCAATGACCCGGGGACGGCTATTGATATCATCAATACCTATGTACGGCTATTTACGATGTGGTCACAAACTGAACCAAATCGAGATGTAATATTTGATCGTATTTCCATGCCAGCGTTATCTGTTGATGACTTATTCGATGATGCTTTCAATGCAATCGCTCGAGATGGTTCAGGAACAATTGAGGTAGTCGTTCGACTGCAAAAGGCCTTGATTTCTCTGGCGCGTTTTGATCCTGATAATTTTGGGAGAGTTGCCAGTGAACATGCTCGTCTTGCTTACCAATATGCCCAAAAAGGGCTCCAATTGCCGGAGGAGATAGCAAGGCTGGAATCGTTTGCACAGAAAATTGGCGTCGCTGATTAGTCTCACAAAGAAAAAGTTCAGCCTCTGGAATAGTACCGGTACCTCCCTGAAAGTAAAAGGTTTAGCAAACATTGATCTGAGTCAATCCAGTAGATATTCATCTGGCCGCGGGAATCGTTGACATAATCTTAATATGTGGTATTATCATATATGAAGTAATGTCAGTTTTGGTTAAGGTATAAACCGTCCAGACTTGCGGAGACTGGGTGGTTTTTTATTTTGATGATTGAACTGACACAATTAACAAGAATTTTAGTAACAACAAAAGGAAGCAAATTAGCATGTCAGAAAAAGAAATCGGAACCGTAAAATGGTTCAATGACGCAAAAGGTTATGGTTTTATCGCTCGTGAACAAGGTGACGATGTTTTCGTACATCACACCGCCATTCAGGGGTCAGGCTTTAAATCACTGCGAGAAGATCAACAGGTTGAATTCTCCGTGGAACAAGGTCCAAAAGGACTGCAAGCTGTCGACGTTCAACCTGTGTAACCTCCAGTAAAATTAAAAAGAATAAGACACCGGCCAGGTTTCCGCAAACTGGCCGGTTTTGATTTTAAACTAGAGTGAACAAAAATCTTAAAGGTTGCCAAACTGCCCCAGCAGAGCCAGGATGGCAGGATCAATAATCGAACTGGGCAGCTCAGCAGCTTTATATTCATTGGCCCTCAGTGCTCGTTCGCGCAGGGTATGCCATAACACTTCCCGTTCATCCTGTGATTTGATCACCAGGTCGTTGATGGTTTGTGCGTCCTGAAACTGATCACCAGTGGTGTAGAAAAAAGTGATCCGCTTCCAATCACCTGCGGGGATCGGGCGTTCCAATTGTTGAAGCGCACCAATCTGCAGCTTAAAGTATTCCTCATGAGCACGGGGATGGTCCGGTTCATCACGTAATAAATCTCGCCGGCGGGTGAGCTCATGGCCCAGGATCTCGGCCACGTATGCGATTTGCCAGCGTTCCCCTTCGCCAAAGGCTTTGGTCTGGTAAAAGGCCAGGTAATCAACCGAGATAACTTTTGGAGCGCTCTTGAGAGGAATGCGATACCATCCAAATAGCCGGGCGATATCAAAATCGCGCTGGCCTGGCAAGACCGCAACAAGGATCAGGGCAGATTCGGGCAGTGTTTGGACCATCATTCCCATTTCTCCGATTTTAAGGGCATTGTATCATAAAAACGAATAAAAAACCCCCGGTGATTTGATCATAGCCGGGGGATTTTCTAACTGTAAAGCTCAATCAATCAACGGAGATTAAATCAAGCCAACGCGCTCATTGAATTCTTCAATTTTGGCATCAATTTCGGGAATCTGCGCCTGGAGTTCAGTCCAGTAATCACGCTGGTACCATTGGTCCTGGATTTCTTCAAAGGTCTTGCCCTGCTGTTCGACCCAGGTGAAGTACTTCAGGTTATGGATTCGTTTCTGGCCCATATAGGTCAGGTCTTCCATGTAATTGGGGGTGGTACCCTTCAGCCAGCGAGCATCATCGGCTGCAGCATTTTTCTGTGAGTATTCGCCCATCTCTTCATGCAGTTCGACCAGGCGGCTTTCATAAAGCTCCATACCATCTGTCAAAACGGTCACCACAATATCGTTCTCAGTGAGCTCCAGGTATTTGGCTGTCTTGATGGCTGTCAAGACATTCGAAATCCCTGAGAATCCAAGTAAATCAAGGTTATCGATCAGTTCTACAGGAACACCAGTTTTTGCGAGGTAGGCCTTGCCTTCGGGTTCATTGAAGAGGCGGGCCAGATTGACGACTGCGTTATCGTCTATGGCAACGACAAAATCGGTGTTGGCTGTATTATGGATCCAGGGCACGTGTTTATCGCCAATGCCCTCGATGCGATGGGCGCCGAAGCCGTTGTTTAAAAGTGTGGGGCATTGAACTGCTTCGGAAGCTGCAATATAACTGGCGGGGAAGCGCTGTTTCATGTAATCACCACTGGCAATGGTCCCAGCTGAACCGGTGGCAGAAACCATTCCACGGTATTCATCGTTGGGGCCGGCAATCTGTTTGACCAGTTCTTCCATGGCATGACCGGTAATGTAGTAATGCCAGAGGTAATTGCCAAATTCGTCGAACTGGTTGAAGATCATCAGGTCTTCACCGGAATTGCGCAGTTCCCAGCATTTATCAAAGATTTCCTTGACGTTGGATTCTGATCCGGGTGTTTTGATGGTTTCACCAGCGATGTTCGCCAACCAGTCAAAGCGCTCCTGGCTCATGCCTTCGGGCAGGATGGCGATTGATTCAGTGGCCAGCAAGGCTGAATCGAAAGCGCCACCGCGGCAGTAATTACCGGTTGAAGGCCACACGGCTTTTTGTTGGGTGGGGTCAAATTGACCTGTCACCAGCCTGGGCACCAAACAACCGAAGGCCGCGCCGACTTTATGAGCCCCGGTTGGGAACCACTTGCCCACCAGAGCAACGATCCGGGCAGGTGTGCCGGTCAGGCTCTCAGGAAATTCCATGAAGTTCAAGCCGCCATAAAGGCCACCATGGGATTTGGGTTCGTTATACCAGGTAATCCGGAAGAGGTTACGCGGGTGCAGATCCCATAATCCGATGTCCTTCAGTTCTTCTTTGAATTTATTCGGTATCCGGCTGGGATCACGCATTTGTTCAAAGGTGGGGATGATGATGTTACGCTCACGAACACGCTCAATGGTGCGTTCGAGGCGGTCGGGGTGCATTGTTAAATCTATTTTAGCCATTAAGGGTCTCCTTCATAATTGTCAGACAATAGCCTGATAATTATATCTTATTTGATATGTGTTGACATCTTATTTAATTCAGTCTTCTGTACCTTCAAAATCAACTGGGGACTCAGCCACAATATATAGCGGCCTCCCTTTGGATTCGTCGTAAATACGGCCGATATATTCACCGATGATCCCGAGAAAGATCAGCTGTACGCCACCCAAAAACAGCACCATGATGAGGGTCGTGGCCTGCCCAAGCAGGGTTATGCCCGTGGTCAACCGCAATATGCCCACCACGAGTATGGCAATAACACTCAGTCCTGTGGTGATAAAGCCCAGATAGGTGGCCAGCTGCAGAGGAAAATAAGAAAAGCTGGTAACGGCATTTAAAGCCAGCCGGAGCATTTTGCTGAAGGGGTATTTTGTTTCCCCTGCGTAACGCGGTTTTCTTTTGTACTTGACACCAATCTGGCGAAAGCCTACCCAGGCTGACATTCCGCGCAGGAAGCGGTGCTTCTCACGCATTTGCTTCATCACAGCCACCACTTTTTTATCCATCAGCCGAAAGTCACCCGTATCAAGGGGAATATTCACATCTGTGATGCGGAAGATCAGGCGATAAAAGAGAGATGCCGTTGTCTTTTTAAACCAGGATTCGCCTTCACGTTCCTCCCGGACGGCATAGACCACCTCGTAGCCAGCACGCCATTGTTCTATCAAGTCCAGAATGACTTCTGGCGGATCTTGCAGGTCTGCATCAATGATCACCACCGCATCACCCCGGCTGAAATCAATGCCGGCCGAAACAGCGATCTGGTGCCCAAAATTTCGGGCGAAGATCACCGGGCGGACACGAGCATCGTTTTCTGCCAGTTTCCGGATGACGTCGGTTGAACCATCTGATGACCCATCGTCCACCAGAATCAATTCCCAGGGCTCACCGGTTTGATCCATCACATCCCTGACGCGCGGGTACAGCTCTGGAAGATTTTCCAGTTCGTTATAGATGGGGGCAATCACCGTAAAAACCGGTGGTTTCATTGAATGACCTTTTTCACCGCATCCAGAGTGGGTTCAATGATTGGCGCTTCTGATATAGCCTGCATGGCGGCTTTCACATCCTTCAAACCGCTGCCCGTACTGAGGACCAGAATGGGATCATCCGCTTCAACCAGGTTATCTTCCACGGCCTTCGCCAAGCCGGCATATGCCGTAGCAGCGGCGGGTTCGGCGAAAATGCTCACCCGGCCGAGTTCGGCAATGGCAGCCAAGATGGCTTCATCAGGTACTGTAATATAGGTTCCTCCGGTTTCACGGGCAGCACGCACCGCACGAACGCCGTCGCGGGGCAGGTCGACGGAGATACTATCGGCCAGGGTATCTGCTGCAACCGGTTTGATCGTTTCATCACCCTGGTGGAAGGTGTTGGCGATGGCGGCTGACCCTGTCGATTGGACGCCCATAATGCGGGGAACCTCAGAGAGCCAGCCCAGGGCATGCAGGTCCTTGAAGCCTTTGTGTACACCTGAGATGATATTGCCGTCACCAACCGGGATGAAGACCGTCAGGCGTTTCCCGTCTTGCGGAAGGCGCCGGATGACCTGTTCCCAAATTTCAAAACCGGCCGTCTTCTTACCTTCTGCGGTAAAGGGGTTAAAGCCGGTATTTCGATTGTACCAACCAAAGTTGTGGGTGGCTTCGATACTCAAATCAAAGGCCTGATCGTAGTTGCCGTCCACCAGTAAAACACGTGCACCAAACACAATCAATTGGGCAATTTTTGCAGGTGGCGCAGTTTTTGGGGCAAAGATCACGGCCTTGGCGCCCACAGCAGCAGCCATCCCTGCCAGCGCCGCACCCGCATTACCGGTTGAGGCGGCTACGGTCACCTCTGCGCCAATCTGGGCAGCCCGGGCCACCACGATGGCACTGGCGCGATCCTTGAATGAGGCAGTGGGATTTGGGCTTTCATCCTTAACCCATAAATTTTGCAAACCCAACTGCTCAGCCAACCGCACTGGCTTATAGACCGGGGTCCAACCGGCCCGGCGCAAGGGGGTCCCGATACCACCGGGATTGAAAACCGGCAGCAGGTTCAAATACCGCCACAGCGATGCCTCCGGTAAATCCATGAATTTTTCGGGGGAGTTTTCAGCATTGATGGCATCATAATTCAGAATGACATCGAGGTTTCCGCCATCCTTGGGACAGGTGTAGGTGACCTCTTCAGGTTCGTAATCCGAGCCACAGAGTGAACAGGTAAAGTGAGAAAATTTATGCTTCATAGGGCTTCCCATTCAGATTGAGTTGACGAGCGATAATAAAAAGGGCTGCTATCAAAATTATAGCAGCCCCTTTACAATTTTTATTATGGAAGGATCCAGGTTCCGGTTTTACCCTCGAGGGCATTGCCGATGTTTTCCGGATCAGTGATGAGGGCTTTCTTGCCGCCGTTCTCCAGGTATTTAATAATGGCCTGAACTTTAGGCAACATGCTGCCCGGGGCAAAGTGGCCTTCTTCGATGTATTGTTTGGCTTCGGCCACGGTCATTTCGTCGACGTAGGTTTCATCGGGTTTATTGAAATTCAGGGCGACCTTTTCAACTGCAGTACTGATAACAAACAGGTCCGCATCAATCATCGTCGCTAATAGCGAAGAGCTGAAATCTTTATCGATGACCGCTTCCACACCTTCAATCATGCCATCCGCTTTTTCGACCACGGGAATACCACCACCACCCACACCGACCACAGTTGCACCTGATTTAATCAGGGTTTCGATGACACCGGCTTCGACAATTCGTTCCGGGATGGGCGAGGGCACCACGCGACGCCAACCACGACCAGCATCTTCCACCACAGTCCAACCTTCGGTGTTGGACCGTTTTATGGCCTCATCTTCATCCATAAATGAGCCAATGGGTTTGGATGGTTTTTCAAAAGCCGGATCGTCTTTATTGACAATGGTTTGAGTCACAACGGTCGCTACATTTTTATCGATTCCACGTTTGTGGAACTCATTATAGAGGGCATTCTGGAACATATAGCCAATGGCACCCTGGGTATCTGCACCGCAATAATCCAATGGGATTTCGTGAAGCTGGTCACGGGCAATTTCTGACCGGAGAAGAATAAATCCGACCTGAGGGCCGTTTCCATGGGTGATGACGACATCCCAGCCTTTTTCGATCATGTCCACGATGTGGCTCATGGTGTCTTTGGCACAGGAATACTGGTCCTGAACGGTCTGCTGGGTTTTATCTTTGATTAATGCGTTGCCGCCTACGGCAACAACAGCAATTCCTTTTTTACTCATAAGTTTAATTACTCCTGTAATACTAATCTCTAGGCCATGGTCAGAGCCATGACGGCTTTCTGAGCATGGAGGCGATTCTCGGCCTCGTCAAAGACCACAGAATGCGGGCCGTCAATCACCCCATCGGTCACTTCGATGTTGCGATCTGCTGGCAGGGGGTGCATATAGATCGAATCATCTTTAGCCAGAGCCATCTTACGCTCGTCGGTGATCCAGCTTTCGTATTTCTGGGTCACTTTCTTGATCTCATCGGGATCACTGGTGGTGACCAGGGGACCCCAGGATTTGGCATAAACGACATCGGCATCTGTGAAGCCTTCTTCCATGCTGTTGACGACTTCGAAACTGGTTTTATATTTACGGGCCTGTTCGCGGGCCTGATCCATAATTTCGGGCATCAATTCAAACTCTGGCGGGTGTGCCAGGGTGACATCCATCCCAAAGCGGGGCATCTGCAGAATCAGGGATTGCGGGACTGAGACGGGTTTGGCATAAGAAGCAGCATACGCCCATGAAACAACCATCTTTTTACCCCGCAGATCGCGGCCTTTCTTTTCCCAGATGGTCATCAGGTCGGCCAGGCATTGATGGGGGTGGTAATAATCGCATTGCATGTTTAAAACCGGAACGCGCGAGGCGCTGGCTACCAGGTTGAGATAGCGGTTGCCAATACCCCAATCAACATGGCGGATGGCCAGACCATCAAAATAACGTCCCAGGATGTCGCCGATTTCTTTCTCGGTGTCACCATGGGAGATTTGGGTGGTTTTCGATTCGACAAAAGCCGCATGGCCGCCTAATTGAGCCATCCCGGCTTCAAAGCTGCAGCGGGTGCGGGTGCTGGAGAAGAAGAACAGCATGGCCAGGACCTTATCGCGCAACAAGGCATGGGATTGGCCCAATGCACGCTTCATTTTCAGGTCGAAGGCAACATCCAATACGGTTTCAACTTCTTCTTTACTGAAGTCAAGGTCGCTGATTAAATTGCGACCGCGAAGATCGGTAATCATTTCAATACTCCTTATTCATTTGGAGGGCACCATCCCTTATGTTCCTCATAAGGGATGGTAAGCCCTGCAGGTTCAATTAAACGTCAGTCACTACTCCATTACGCCGAGGATTGCAGCGAGGAGGGCCATGCGCATCACAACGCCATAGAAGGCTTCCTGCCAGTAACGGGACCACTTGGTGATGTCAACATCGGGTGGGATCTCGTCCATGCGGGGCAGGGAGTGCAGCAGGATGGCGTCTGATTTGGCTTTATTTGCCAGAAGATCGCGGGTGATCTTGTAATTGGCGGGGGTCATACCCACGTCGCCATCGCGCTCATCGCGAGACTTGGTGTAGTCAGGCTGCACAACGGGCTCGACCAGGATCACGTCTGCATCAGCGATGGCCTGTTCCACGTGCTCGGCAACCGTATAATCCAGGCTGTACTCATCGAGTTCGGCTTTGAACTCATCTGTGAGCGACATATCCGGAGGTGAAACGAAGGTAACCGGGCAATCGAACTGGGTCAGTCCATGGGCCAAGGAGTGCATGGTGCGCATGCGCATATCACCAACTGCCAGCCATCGCAGACCATCCAGGCGTCCTTTTTCACGGAGGACGGTGTAGAAGTCTGTCAGGATCTGGGTGGGATGTTCGCCCCAACCGTCACCACCATTGATGATCGGAATGCTGGCCCATTTGGCCGCTTCGTGGGGGGCTCCCTGCTGGAAGTGGCGCATGACGATCACGTCGCCATAGAATTCCAGCATCTTGACGGTATCTTTGATCGATTCCTGGTAGAAGTCACCGGCGCGGGTCATCTTGGCATCGGCGAAACCGGTCACCTGGCCACCCAGGCGAATCATGCCGGCCTCGTGAGCCAGACGGGTGCGGGTGCTGGGCTGATAGAAAGCCGTCACCAGGGTTTTTTCCTTCAAGAGATCGGAATTCTGCCGATTTCTGGCAATGGGTTCGAGTTCTGCTGCGATTTCAAATATGCGGAAAAATTCATTCCGTTCGAAATCCTTTAGTGAGAGAATGTCACGACCTAAAAAACTACGCATTGTTCAATACTCCTTTTGATATATAAGAATGGTTAACTAAAAAGGGGTGCCTCATTAAGAATTGACACCACCAATTTTACGTACGATATGCAGGCGAAAATATCCCGGCAGAAAGTAACTATGGGAAAAATCTACCGGGTCGCCTGCTTCATTGTATAAGACACCCTTCAGAAGTAAGAGGGTGTCACCGCGCTGGATGTTCAGAGCCCGGGCGACATCGGACGGGGCATGAATCGCGCTGACCTCAGTTTTTGAAATCGATAATGGGGGTTCACCAATATGGATCAATAAATCCAGTATTGAACCGGTGAAGCGGGTTGCCAGAACCTCCGGTGACAGAACCTGTTCGGGAATCAGGTCAACCAGGTAAGCGACCGGGGCATCATCCGTCAGGATCACCCGGTGCACTTCAATCAATGGATCACCGACTTCCAGGTTCAACCGGGCAGCATTCTCGGTATTGGCCTCGATACTCTTTAGATCAAACGCACCCATTGAAACTTCCAGCCCAATTTTTTCTGCCTGGGTTTCAATACTCTCCAAAACTTCCAGTCCTGATTCAATCACCTGCGATGGGCCAACGACAAAGGTACCCACGCCCTGCTGTCGTTTGAGCAAGCCCTGAATCTCAAAGGTCCGCATGGCTTCTCGAAGTGTTGCCCGCGAGACACCGAGCTCCTCTGCCAGTTTAGGCTCGGATGGGAGTTTGGTTCCCTTGGGCGTATTCAGAATCAGCTCGCTTAGTTCATACTGGAGCTTCTGGTAAGTTGTCATTTCATCAGTCATGCATGGTCTCTGTTTTCTATTTCCGTTTGTATACGGGTTGGGTTCGCTTTTCGTGTGTTCTGATCTGCTCATCCTTCCAGTAATCTTTTAGCAGCCTGGTTATGTTGGTGGACCAGGCCGGGAACATCAAGGGTTGCCAGGTGCCCATCTTTGACAACCGTCTGGCCACCCACCAGGCTGAAGTCAACCTTTTGGGGAGCACAGAACAAAGCTGCAGAGACCGGATCGTGCAGGGCACCGGCGTAATCCAACCGGTTGAGGTTGATCGCAAACAAGTCAGCACATTTTCCTTCAGCCAGCGATCCGATGTCGTCTCGACCCAGGACGGCTGCACCGCCGCGGGTGGCCATCTCAAGGGCCTGCCGGGCGCTCATCA
>SKPR01000044.1 GCA_007119455.1 Candidatus Brevefilum sp.
CAGATCTCAGAAATTGATATCCCCTTTGTTGAAATAGGGCAGCCAGTCCAGCTGGTCTTTGACGCCTATTTTGAACAGGTGTTCAATGGAGAGGTGCGAGAAATCTCACCTGTGGGAAGGACCGTTCAGGGCGTGGTGGAATATACCGTGCGGATTGTCATGCAGGATAATGATCAACGCATCAAACCCGGGATGACAGCAGCCGTTACCATTGTTATTGAAGAAAAACAGGATATATTCGTGGTTCCCAATGATGCCATCGTCAGCAGAAATGGTCAATCACATGTTTACGTGGCACGAAACGGTTCATATGAAGCGGTGCCCGTGAATCTTGGGAGCTATTCGGATTTTTATAGTGAGGTCATTGAAGCAGAAATCAACGAAGGTGAATTGATTGTTCTAAATCCACCGGCTTCTATTACCGGTGAAATGCCCTTTGGCGGTGGCCCCCGTGGTGGTTTTAATGGGTTTGGGAATTGAAGATGATGAAGGAAAAGGATAACGTAATTCGCGTTGAAAACATGACCAAGGTCTACCAAATGGGTGAGATCCAGGTTCATGCCCTACGCGGGGTTAGTTTTACTGTCGAACGGGGAGAGGTATTGGCGATCATGGGCCCTTCCGGTTCAGGCAAGTCGACTTTGATGAACATGATCGGTTGCCTGGATAACCCAACGGAAGGTGATTATTACCTGGATGGAGAGCAGGTATCAACCCTTTATGATGATGAGCTGGCCCTGGTCAGAAACCGTAAAATCGGTTTTGTTTTCCAGAAGTTTAACCTTCTTCCCCGGGCCACAGCTCTGGCCAATGTCGAACTGCCTTTAAGATATGCCGGGATCAATGGCAACCGGAGGGAACTGGCTCAAACAGCCCTGGAAGCCGTCGGATTGGGTGACCGAATACTTCACCAACCCAATGAACTCTCTGGTGGCCAGCAGCAGCGGGTGGCCATCGCCCGCGCGCTGGTGAATAACCCCTCGATCATCCTGGCGGATGAGCCAACGGGTAATCTGGATACCACATCCGGTGATGAGATCATGAAACTCTTGCTGGATTTGAACCAGAGTGAAGGTACCACATTGATCATCGTGTCTCACGATCCAGAAGTGGCCAATGTCGCTCAGCGGATTATTTTCCTGCGGGATGGCTTGATCGAAGGCGAGGGGGTGGGCGAATGAATTTCTTCCTGAATATCAAGGAGGCCCTGGTCAGCCTGACAGCCAATAAGATGCGTTCCTTATTGACGATTTTAGGGATCGTCATTGGCGTGGCTTCTGTGATTGCCCTCTTATCAATCGGAGAAAGCGCTGGAGATTCTATCACCGGTGAAATCGAAAATATTGGGACGAATGTGATCTATGTGATGCGGGGGAATGACAGTGAGAATGTTAAAAACCCCAAGGACCTGACATTGCGTGATTCTCAGGCGCTGGCGACATCACCACGTACAACTGAGATTGCATATGTCGCCCCGGTATTTACGGGAAGAACTGAGATCTCTCATTTGGATCAGAGCAGGGAGTCATCAATCCTGGGCATCTCACCGGATTATCAATTTGTTCAGAACCTGACGATCGCTGAAGGAAGCTTCATTACAGGCGCTCAGGTTGAGGGACGGAGTGCTGTGGTTGTCCTGGGGCCAAACATCGCTGAGAATTTAATGGGACGAAGCAATGGGATTGTGGGCATGACCGTGCGGATCGGCGGCTACCCTTTTCGCATCGTCGGTGTGACCGAGCCCAAAGGTGGGAGCGCTTTTAACAACCCTGACAATAATATTTACATTCCGATTTCGACCGCGCAGGTGCGACTGCCACGCAGCGGTGCGCCTGATCGCGTGCAGTACATCCTGGTTTCCATGGCCAACGCTGAAAATGCAGACCTGGCCATCCGGCAAATTCGCGACGTCCTGCGCACAACCCATCGCATTCCACCGCGCAGTCCGGATGATTTCACCCTCCTCAACCAGCAAGATTTTCTGGCTGTTGCGGCAACCATCACCAATGTGTTGACCATATTTTTAGGTGGGATCGGGGCTATCTCGCTTCTGGTGGGTGGGATCGGGATCATGAACATTATGCTGGTATCAGTGACCGAACGGACTCGAGAGATCGGCTTGCGGAAAGCCTTAGGGGCCCGGAAGTTGGATATCCTGGTGCAATTCCTGACAGAATCCGTTTTGCTGAGCATGATTGGCGGTGCCTTTGGGATCGGTTTGGGCTGGGTCATCTCGGTGGTTGTCAGTCAGATCGCTGCCCGTTCTGGAACCCCCCTTGATATTGCTGTGACATTGAATTCAGTTTTACTGGCTACACTCTTTTCGGCTGCAGTAGGTATTTTCTTCGGTTATTACCCCGCCAACCGTGCTGCTTCTCTGGCGCCGGTTGAAGCATTGCGTTATGAATAAAATTCTGGGTCATCAACGTTCCTGAGATAAAATTTTTCGTAGCTACTCAGTATGCAAGGGACTATGGCCCCCCAGCCTTCAACAGGAAAACTGCCTGAGCAGTTATGATTTTTCTAAAAATAGGAGAAAATTACACGAAAAGTGCAGTTTAAATAGTTATTGTAGGGTGATCGTAGGGTAATCGTCAAGTTATGGGGTCTTGAAGATGCTACAATGTAATCAGCTAAGACACTTTTCTTCTCCTTCTGATGAGTGCCAGGGTCGGCGTCCCTGGCACTCAAC
>SKPR01000239.1 GCA_007119455.1 Candidatus Brevefilum sp.
ATATCGTCCATCTTAGCGGATAATGAAGCCAGGGTCCCGATGTTTGGGACAAACCCGGTGATCCGGTTACCTTTCCCCGCTGCCGTGAAAACGGGTACAACCAATGACTTCCGGGATAACTGGACGATTGGTTACACACCTGACCTGGTGGTTGGCGCCTGGGTCGGAAACGCAGATTACACACCGATGGTCAATACCACCGGTTTGAGTGGCGCCGGACCTATCTATGCTCAATTTATGACATATGCGATGGATCAGCTGATGGATGGATCACCAACCCCATTCACCCGACCGCCGGGCGTTATTGACAGGGTTGTCTGTACAGTTTCAGGTACTGAGCCTTCGGAATGGTGCCCCCGGCAGCGCAGTGAAATGTTCGCGGCAGACCAACCGCCTTTACCAGAATCAGAAGACTTATGGAAAAAAGTCACGATTGATACCTGGACAGGTCTGGCTGCTTCCGATGCCTGCAGAGATTACACAGATGAAACCTTCGTCATCAATGTAGAAGATGAATGGGCACAACGCTGGATTAAAGATGAGGCGGCAGGGAGAGCCTGGGCTGAGAATCTTGGATTTTCATCGCCATTCTTATTTGTGCCTGAACGAGCCTGCCGGGCAGATGACCCGCGTCCAATTATCACAATAACGGGTATTACTGATGGTCAAATCATCAACACTTCTCCAGTTGAGATCAGGGGAATGGTCACAGCAACAGCGAATTTTGATCATTACCGCATTGGCTGGGGTTATGGAAGTGACCCTACAGAATGGACGATCCTTGTTGACACCACCAGGACGCCACAGGAAACGCCCGGTCTCTTACATGAATGGGAGCTAGATGAAATCGAACCAGGGATTGTTACACTGGTGGTTCAAATACGCAGTACGGAAGGCACAATTGCTGAGAAGTGGTTTGCGTTGAATATCCAGCTTCCCACACCTACACCAACGGAAACACCGACAGCAACCCCGACTGAAACCGTCACACCAACTGAACTACCGACGGAGACTCCTTTGCCGACTCTAACACCAACGCTACAGCCTACACCCACTCCGACGAACACCCCCACGCCAACAGATACACCGCCGACTGAGCTGTCTCAAGACGATACTGCTACACCAACCAGTACCTTATCACCAACTATGACACAGACTGCCACGAGCACGCCTGCAGTAACCTCATCCCCTTCACCGACTCCGACTAATACCATTTCAGAAAATGAAACAATAGAAGACCCCGACCTAGAATAAAGCCAGTTGGGACGATCGGTATTCCGGGGGGTCAACCTGAATCTGCTCTTTGAATAAGGATCGTGTCAGAAGGGGGTTGGCTTTTAAATCCCGTACTAGCCGAAATTTAACCACAATGACCTTTTCTTGAAGTTTATGCATCAAGTTAGGGTCTCTTTGTTTTTTATAAGCCAACAGGTTCGCCCGGCTGCCTGGCAGGACGATGATCCTTGATCCGGTAGAGGGCGTCTCATCATGGAGCAATGTTGAAACAATCGCTGAGCTAATGACATTAAAGCGATATTCAACTTGATTTTTGCTTTCATCCATCCAGATTAGCGGATTCCGTCCCATGATCCGGTAACCAAGCACATCTCCGATGGATTCCAGGTCATTTAAGATTGACTCGATATCTGTTTCCCTCATAAGGGGTTGTTCAGATTGACGTAATTTCCAGGACGGTTCTCCTTCAAGATCAAGGTCGGCATAGGATTCAAGACAAATCAGCAGGTCGGAATCCAAAGGGGTAAATAGTCCAGGAAGTTTCTGGTAGAGTTCTGTTTTAAGTGCGAGAGAAGGGGAAGTTTGATGCCTCAGCAAATACTCAAAGACGATCTGTTCCACCCGGTCAATCAAGGGTTGGTCTGAGCCCGAGGGGTCTACCAACCACCAATCTGCTGATGCAAGGCTGGTTTTTTCATCGTTGACCTGCTTCAGGAGGCTGAATTCTTTAAATATGGTTTCGATCCATTTTTGTGTTTCAGAGGCAGCCTGACTGGCGTTTTGAAGGAATATATCAGTAGCCATTATGTTTTCATGGGCCAAACCAGCAATAGCAGCGGTATGCACCCACTGGTATGATGCCGGCTCTCCCTTTTGTCGTATGTAACCAGCAACTTTCTCACAGGCTATTCTTGTCCCTTCCTTGGGCATTTTTCTTGCTTGAGGAAGAGAAACCGGTTCCCAATAACATTGGGCCAACTGATCATCGGCTGATCTGGAAAACCCCATCAATCTATAGCCCGAAGAGTCTGCCGCCAGCATCACGGATAAAAGAAACATGGGTTCATTTTCTGTCACAAGTCCCCAAATCTTCAGGGAATGATCATAACTTTTATGAATGGTCGTCAATAAGCCGATCAAAGCGTTGCAGTGCCAGTTCCAG
This sequence comes from Candidatus Brevefilum sp., assembly GCA_007119455.1. GTDB lineage: Bacteria > Chloroflexota > Anaerolineae > Anaerolineales > Anaerolineaceae > Brevifilum. The sequence goes on from SKPR01000239.1 coordinate 2,399, forward strand.
TCGTAACGCTGACGCAGCAAAACCATTCGGATTGGGGTGACGGCTTCATGTCCCCAAATCCAACCGGTCCATAAAGCTGATAGGGTCCAGAAAGCCTGGTTTGGCCTGGGAATGGCTGTAATGACGGCTGAGAATAAGTTCTTTTCAGGCACGGGATTAAGTTCCCTGATTCGTCCCTGGAATATATAGATGCCAGGTTCTTGTGGTTTGTTTTGCGACCAGTCAAACACTGGAACAGGTGCTTTGATCACCTGCCA
>SKPR01000058.1 GCA_007119455.1 Candidatus Brevefilum sp.
CCCGTCAGGCTGCTGTTTTTGGTCGTGCAGATGGGCTGATCTTAACCGGCCTCTCCTTTGATGAGTCTCGAACAATGCTTAGAGAAGTGCGGCAGGCTAATTTTGATGTCCCATTATTTTTGGGTGGTGGTGCGAATGCAGAAAATGTCGCCGAAATTCTCAAATTCGCTGATGGTGTGATTGTAAGCAGTGCGTTTAAATCAACCAGCGGCTGGACAAAAGAAGCCATGCTCGCTGAATGGGAAGAATCTCGGATCGAGGCCTTTATGAACGCTGTTAGGATGGCATCCGAATCATAATCACCGATTGATTTTTACCGGATGTTATTAACTGGATAGAGCCTCATCAAAAGGCTCTATCCAGTCCTTCTTGAATGATGATCGCTGAACCGTATAACACTGATTACGTGAATAGTATTAAAAAAGTGGTAACTACTCACCATACTAGGGAATATGGGATCCCCAGCCTTCAGCAGCAGAACGACCTGAGCAGCTATAAAAAGTGTATGGCATATTTGACAGTTGGACTTAGCGATTGATTTTATGAATGAGGTTTGGATATGAGCGGATTATTTCTCTCCATCGGGGGCATCATTATTGATGATATTCGCCTGCCTGGTGGTAAGGAGAGGAGGGGATTCTTAGGCGGCGGGATAACCCATGCAGCCATGGGGATGCGAATCTGGAAGCAGAAAGTGGGGTTGGTATCGAATGTGGGGAGTGATTTTGACTCTTCATACCTGGAACAACTCGATAAATATTTTATTCTCCACGGGCTTGACATTAACCCCAATGTCCCCACGCCCAGAGCCTGGCAGGTGTTTGATCCGGATGGGACCCGTCATGAGACATTTCAGACTGATTTTGACCAGATGGTCGAGCTTATCCCAAAACCCGAGAACCTGCCTGAAAAATTTTCTACAATTTCAGGCGTTCATTTACACTGCCCACCGCAGAAAGTTGATGCCTGGGTGAAGGTGCTGCGGGAGCGAAATTGCCCCATTATCTTGTGGGAACCCTGGGATGGGTTTTGTTTACCTGAAAACCAAGCCGAATTCTTCTTGTATTGCACAATGGTGGATATTGTTTCACCGAATTTACGCGAGGGTCGTTTGTTGTCTGGGTTGCAGGACCCTGTGGATATCCTTCATTTTTTTCAGGATAACGGTGCTGGTGCCGTTGCTTTGCGGATGGCCGAAGATGGAAGCTTGCTCATGGATCACCAGGGTGATATCATCCACATTCCAGCTGTTCCGGTTGAGCGTATCGTTGATGTAACAGGTGCGGGCAATGCTTATTGCGGCGGCTTCGTGGTGGGGTTGAGCGAAACGGGAGAGCTTCAGCAGGCTGGCTGGTATGGTGGTGTCAGTGCATCATGCGCCCTGGGTCAGTTTGGCGCATTATATCCTCTGACCCGATATCCATCGGAGCAAACCCAGCGATTGGCATGGTGCCGGGAGAATGCCAGCAACCGTCAATCGTTAAATAATTTCATCCCTTAGCTTCAAATGACAAGATTAATTCGATTAAAGTCAGGTAACCTATCAGGACGTTTGACCTTATGGTAAATTTTGATCCAAATATCCCAAACCTTATTGCACTGAGCATGGGGCTTCTGGCTGCGAGCATGTGGGGTTCATGGTTTATTACACTAAAACATATGGGTGATTACCCCCTGGAAGCTTTCTATCTGACATTATTTCTCACATCCATGGGGGTTGTCTGGGGAATCGGGTTTTTGCTGGATGGGAACCAGTTAGTGGTTAACATTAAAGATATCTGGGCACAGGACCCATCTCGGATTTATGTAACATTTATCTGCGGAATCATCTATGTGGTTGGTATCCAATTGACATTGTACGTGATGCAAATATTGGGGTTGACCATCACACAACCCGTTCAGGCTTCTGTCAATGTTATCGCCGGGACTGCTATTTCTGGTCTGATCGGTGGGGTGCCACCTGAGCTGACAACTGGCAGAATAATAACGGCTGTGGTTTTTCTATTATTGGCCGTAATTGTCTCGATGTTGGCTGGAAGAATCAGGAATGTATCTCAGATGTCTGCGAATATCATCACCGGATTATCAAGGGATCCGCATGATATCACCAGAGCGGTTATTTTACTGGTCATCAGTTCTGCTTTTATCCCGGCTTATACGCTGGGTTTGTCTTATGGTTTACGATCCATCACACAGCCTGCTGGTTTGGCCCCCATGCCTTTTATGGCTGTCTTATGTACAGGTGCTTTTACCGGTGCGCTACTTTTCTGCGGCTCAGCCCTCAGCATCCGAAAACAGTGGGGTGTTTTTCGGAATTTTGGTTTCAATATCCACCGGTTGGGGATGATAGCCGGATTTGCACACTACGGCGGTAATATCATCCATACCTTCGCTACCCGAAACCTGAGTTCGGTTGTCTCGTGGCCATTAGGCATAACAGCAGGTCTGTGGACACAAATGTGGGGGTTGGTTTATGGAGAATTCAAAGGTTCGCCTAAGAAGGCGTATGTTCTTTTGGGATTAGGTGTGATTTTTTACATGATTGGTGCATCAATCATCTCAAATATTATTTGAATCCAATAATTAGGGAAAAAAGAAGGTCGATATTTCTCAAACTTGTTGCTGGTGCAGGTTCTGGTCAGTTGA
>SKPR01000150.1 GCA_007119455.1 Candidatus Brevefilum sp.
CCGACAGCAACACCCGTGCCAATTTCTATAGTACAGGTCACGGAACAGATATCTATTCCACCCAACAGTAATCGAAATACTACCGCAAATTGCCCATCTGGCTCTGTCGTGGTTTCAGGTGGATATGCCGGTGCTCAAGGGGTGCGGATCTGGCATTCAACGAAAATTGGTAATGGATGGCGTGTTGACGGACGGAACAATACTGCTTCAGCACAGTTAATGAATGTTTACGCGATGTGTCTGACCCTACCTGGCGCATCAACCAGCCAGGAACTCATCCAGATGGACGCCAACCCGAATGATATCACCCAACTTGAAATCAGCTGCCCTGCCAATACGGTCGTCACAGGCGGTGGATTTGATATCGGTGCAACAGATCCGATCGATATTTACCATTCCAGTATGTCCGGGAGTGGGTGGCAAATCTACATCAACAACAGAGGCGGCGAAACACCTTCAGTCAATGCCTATGCCGTCTGCCTGGCTGGAGCGCCAGGGACCACATCACAGGTTAGCCAAACCCAGGAGCCAATTCCACCCAATAACACTGCTCAACTCGTGAGTACATGCCCTGGTAATACATTGGTTACAGGTGGAGGCTTTGCTGTAAACCTGGGTGCAACCGTCTTCAACACATCAAGATCAGACAATGGCTGGCAAAATTTTGCCCGCAATCATACCGATACGCAAAAGTTATTAAACACATACGCAATTTGCTATTCGCCATAAATATAAAACGACTTCCTGGTCTGATCATACCCTCCCGAGTAAGATGGACGCTCATTCGGGGTAATTCAGGGAGTCTTTCTGGGTATAATAATATCGAATAAAGAAAGAGGCGCAATGGAAAAAAATCAAATATTCAGTAAAGACATCATTGAAAAAATCAGATCAGCACAAGAAGCCAAAATTATCCAACCGGTTCGGATCGGTCAGACGGAAAAACGAAACGAACTGGTTTTCTTTATTAAGCCTGAATTACTCGCTGTTGAAAATGATGAAAAGATTCTTAACAGCCTGGATTTGATCCGAGAGAAGTTCGCGGCTTTCGATGTTGAGGTTAACGGGTCTGCAATCGTACCCGGCAACATCCTGGATGCTTTTGAAATCATGAGCAGCCATTATGGTTATATCAACCAGCTTTCTCGTAAGGCCTCGGAGATGATTAACGGCGACACACGTCAGCAAATGTTCGAAAAGCTCGATCTTGAGAAGAATCCCAGCGATTATAAAATATTGGGTGGCCATGAATTTTTAGAGGTGTATGACGCTGATATCCACACACTTTCTGACATCTGGTTTGGACGTGGTGCCAGTAAGCTCCGGAGTGGTTTCTATTTCGTCGAGGGACATTATCAGGGCGATCCCATCATTCTTGTGAACGGGTTTCATCCATCGCAACTCCTGCACTTCACCAGAGAAGATCATCGTATTTTCTTAATGCTATTACACACGGACAGCGATTGGTATGATCTGAAGTTTGACCTGGTTGGTGACACCTTTCCTGAGAAAGCCAATCCGGATTCGATTCGTGGCAAGTTGTTTGCTGATCCCCAGGCATACGGTCAGGAACAGGTTAGCATTAACACCAATGGCGTTCATCTCTCTGCAGGGCCTTTTGAAGCGGCCTTTGAGGTGGTTAACTTCTTCGGAAAACTCCTTTCCCTCGACCCAGAAAAATCACCGCCTCTGGCCATCAAACGGGCCATCGAATCAGGAATGGCGCGCGAACAGGCCCTTTCCTTATTGGAAAACCCAAGACTGAATGAAAGTGATCTGTTTTCGGAAACAGAAAACCTCAATACCCATTCAGCTATCAAACTTGCCCTGAAAAAACTTGGAACTTAAGAATCACCGAAAAAAACAATAAATTTATAAAGGACCACAATGAAATCCATTAAGGAAACGAAACTTTACCAGGAAATACACCAGCAACCCGAATTAATCAATCAACTGATCGCAGAGCCCCAGGAATCCATAAAAGAATTGGCAAATCAAATTCGGGATCGGCATATCCAGCATGTGTTCATCGCTGCCCGCGGCACCAGTGATAATGCTGGTCGTTATGCCCAATACCTGCTGGGAGCCCATAACAGGCTGGTGGTCAGCCTGGCAACGCCCAGCCTGTTCACCATCTATCGCCAACCCCCAGACCTTTCGGATTCCCTCGTTCTGGGCATCAGCCAGAGTGGAAAAAGCCCGGATATTGTTTCTGTGATCGAAGAGGGACAGAAACAGGGCGCCCTCACAGCTGCCCTGACCAATTTCCCTGATTCTGATCTGGGAAATTCAGCGAATATTGTGCTTGACCTCTCTGCTGGCGAAGAGGAGTCTCTGGCAGCAACCAAGACCTACACTGCCCAGCTAACCCTCCTGGCCACTCTTTCGGCTGAATTGGATTTTGTTGCGCATCACCGACAAGATTTGGAAAAATTAACAAATTTACTCGATGATGTCTTCGAAATTGAACAACACGTCGTCGAGCTGGTGGAACGCTATCGTTACATGACCCATTGTGTGATGATCGGACGTGGATTCAATTATGCTTCTGCCTTTGAATTTTCTCTCAAATTGAAAGAGCTGACCTATACCATCGCAGAGCCCTATTCCAGTGCAGATTTCCTGCATGGTCCAGTTGCCCTGGTTGAACGGGGATTCCCGGTCTTTGTAATCGGACCGGCTGGCGAAATGGTCTCCGAGATGAAATCATTGGTGGATAAAGTCCATGACCGACAGGCAGAGGTTGTGATGATCAGCGACCACGGTGAACTGTTGGATAAAGCTGACCAAATTTTGGTCCTGCCAGCCGGTGTCCCCGAATGGCTATCTCCGATATCGGCTATCATTCCGGCTCAGATGTTCGCCATGTATCTGGCAAAAACCCGCGGCTTCGATGTTGATAACCCAAGGGGACTGAGCAAAGTTACTGAAACGTGGTAAAAGAAAAAACACCGCAGCCTTAGTTTGGACTGCGGTGTATGTTTTAATTTACGGTCTAAACATCATGCAGGATTAAAGAATCCAGGCTCCGTTTTGGCACATGGTGCACCTCATCCTCATCACGGTAGTAGGTTGTCCGTCCATCTTGACCCACCGGTTCCGTGACAACGGTTTCGTCTGATTTACCCAATGCCAAAACCAGCAATATCTGATACCGTCCCGGAATTGAAAGAAGCTGGCTTAATTCATCACGCTGGACTGATCCAATGATACACCCGCCCAGATCACGCTCAGCCGCACCCAGCATAATACTCTGGGCCGCAATCCCATGATCAACACCAAAATGCCGGCTTATTTCTGTATCACCCAAGATGATGATATAAGCGGTCGGACGCTCACCTTCAGCAGGACCTTTCCAGTCTTTCAGAGCGCCAGCCCAGGCCAGATGTGGAAATATCTTCTGGTTCATTTCCTGTGTATTACTCAGCCAGAATTTCAAAGGCTGCATATTGTTGCCCGATGGGGAATACTGGGCAAGCCGGATCAGTTCGTACAAAGTTTCGGGTTCAACTTTGTAGTTTTCATCAAACCGGCGGTAGGTCCTGCTTTTTCGCACTAATGTCAATAAATCCATGATGAAAGGCCTCCTCAAGCAATTGTGATTTCTTCAGTCAAGTATACATCCTGGATTGCATTCAGGATGGCAACTCCTTCATCCATCGGTTTCTGAAAAGCTTTTCGGCCACTGATCAGACCCATCCCACCTGCTCGTTTATTGATGATTGCCGTGCGTACCGCCTGGGCCATGTCATTTTTACCCGAAGCACCGCCCGAATTAATCAAGCCTATCCGGCCCATATAATTATTGATCACCTGGTAGCGGGTCAGATCAATCGGGTGATCTGTGGACAATTCCGTATACATTCTTTCATCCAGGTAGCCATAATCTGAACTCAAACTTCCCCGGATGGCCTTAAACCCGCCATTCACAGTTGGTTGTTTCTGTTTGATGATGTCTGCTTCGATTGTGGCGCCTAGATGGTTGCCCTGACCGGTCATATCAGCCGAGGCCTCATAATTGACCCCATCAACGGTAAAAGCCTCATTTCTCAGATAACACCAGAGAATGGTGCCCAGTCCGAGTTCGTGTGCCCGTTTGAAGGCGTTGCTCACATTCACAATTTGACGGCGGGAGTCCTGAGAGCCGAAATAGATTGTTGCGCCAACCGCCACGGCGCCCATATCAAAGGCCTGTTCAACAGATGCAAAAAAGACCTGATCATACTGGTTCGGATAGGTCAACAACTCATTGTGATTGAATTTCAGAATGAAGGGGATTTTATGGGCATATTTCCTTGCCATCGCGCCCAGCACACCCAGGGTTGAAGCAACCCCGTTACATCCACCTTCAATGGCCAATTTGATGATTTTCTCCGGATCAAAATAGATTGGGTTAGGCGCAAATGAAGAGCCGCCCGTATGTTCAATGCCCTGATCGACAGGCAGGATGGAAAGATACCCCGTCCCACCCAGCCGACCATGATCGAATAACTGCTGTAAACTGCGCAATACGGGGATAGACCGGTCGCTTGGCGCAAAAACTCGGTCAATAAAGTCAGGACCGGGAAGATGCAATTGAGATTTAGGAACTGTGTGTGAAACATGCGATAATAAATCTTCAGCTTCTGATCCGATAAGTTCCTCAATCTTGTTTATGGTTAAGGTCATTTCAACACTCCTTTTAAATTGTGAAAATTCATTCCTGTCATTTCAGGAATAATCGTCCTGGGTATGATTCCAATAAGCTCTACGGCGACGTCGATTGATAATTGGACCTGATGCGTTGATGTCCATACAACTTAATTTTCACTTATTTCTTACCAATACTCAAGTAAATCGACGCCAAAAATATTTTTCATGGCCAAAACACAATGATGCGAGAACCAACCTGATAAACTCAATATAATGACCCGTAAACAAAAATGTGGATGGTAATAACGGGCAAGAGTAAGAAAACATTCGATGAAACTATTCACCTCTTGAAAATTCTTTTAAGAGAAAAGTAATCACTCAGGCAGTTTTGCTGCTGAAGGCTTGGGGGCCATATTCCCTTGTGTGCTGAAAAGATACCAATAAAATGTATCAAACCTTTAAATCTGTTCATATTGACAGAACGTACAAGATATAGTAATATCTAATTTGTAAATTAGTCGCACCTAATTTAGGTATAATGAGTGCATTACAAATAGCAAGGAACAAATTTGGAGTAAAAATGAAAAAAATAAAATTTATTGGAATTCTCTTCATTCTGACAGCAGTTTTACTGGCAGCCTGCGAGGTAGTTGAACCAACTGCAGATCTTACTGAACGTGAGATTAATGTGGTGACAACAATCGGCATGATCGCAGACATTGTCGAGAATGTGGGTGGTGAGCGAGTGGAAGTGTCCAATCTGATGGGACCGGGTATTGACCCTCACCTTTACAAAGCCTCTGAGGGTGATGTAACAAGAATGTCTCGCGCGGATGTCATCTTCTACAACGGATTACTCCTTGAAGCCCAGATGGGCGAAGTGCTGGCCCAAATGGACGGTCGAATAATCACCGTCGCGGTGGCAGAAGGAATCGATCCTTCCCAATTATTACCTTCGGAAGAGTATGAAGGGCAATATGATCCCCATGTGTGGTTTGATGTCCAATTATGGATGATCGCGGCTGAGGTAGTCCGAGACACGCTGATAGATATGGATCCGCAAAGTCAGGCCTACTATGAACAAAATGCTGCGGATTACCTTTCTCAACTTGAGACACTTCATGCTTATGTCCTTGATAGGGCTAACGCGGTTCCTGAGGCACAACGTGTTTTGATCACAGCGCATGATGCCTTCCAATACTTTGGCGCAGCCTATAATTTTGATGTGCGTGGGCTGCAGGGCATCAGTACAGAAGCTGAAGCCGGCACCGGTGATATCCGTGATCTGGCTGAATTTATTGTCGAACGTGAGATTAATGCAATCTTTATCGAAACCTCCGTTCCGGATCGAAATATTCAGGCGGTTCAGGCCGCAGTACAGTCACGGGGTCATGACGTGGAAATAGGCGGCGAACTTTACTCCGATGCCATGGGAAGTCCGGGTTCGGGCGCTGACACTTATGATGGCATGGTACGACACAATATCGATACGATTGTCAATGCCTTATTAGAAGATTAATTTAACATACCAAGGCTAAATGAGTAATGTTAAAATGAGGAAACAATTATTTATCAAATGGATGATATATTGAGGGAGTTTCGATGGCAGAGAATGATTATGCCCTTGAAGTTAATGACCTGACGGTTGCGTATGAGCACGAACCTGTCCTATGGGATATTGACCTGGACGTACCAAGTGGCGTGATCATGGCAATTGTCGGCCCAAATGGCGCTGGGAAAACAACGTTGATCAAAGCCATATTAGGTTTGATTGAGCCAGCCGCGGGACAGGTCTTAATCTTTGATCAACCCTATAACGAACAAAGACATCTGGTGGGTTACGTGCCGCAAAGGCGCAGCGTTGATTGGGATTTTCCGACCACGGTTGAGGATGTGGTCATGATGGGCCTTTACGGCCAATTAGGCTGGATTAAACGTCCCACCAGACATCATCGAGCAATAACACATGAAGCATTGGAAAAAGTCGGGATTGTTAACCTGGCAGACCGCCAGATCAGCCAATTATCGGGCGGGCAACAGCAACGTGTGTTTTTAGCCAGGGCACTGGTGCAAGATGCTCAGGTATATTTTATGGATGAACCATTTCAGGGTGTGGATGCCACAACTGAACGCGCCATTGTAACCCTTTTACAGGAGCTGAGACAACAAGGCAAAACGATCATCGTTGTTCACCATGATCTTCAAACTGTGACGGAGTATTTTGATTGGGTTACCCTGCTCAACGTTCGAAAAATCGCCAGCGGACCTGTTGAATGGACATTTACTGCTGAAAACCTGAGAGAAACTTACGGCGGACGCGTTTCATTCTTGAAATCTCAACCCGAAATGATGCAACCCGGACAGGAGCAATAACCCATGGAAGGCGTCATGATCATTCTGTCCGATCTTTTATTTGATTACACCATGCGGACTGTGGCCCTTGGCTCTGCCATACTCGGATTGGTCAGCGGTGCATTGGGCACTTATGCCGTCCTCAGGAAACAGAGTTTGCTAGGAGATGCCATGGCCCATGCAGCACTTCCCGGTGTGGTGCTGGCCTTTATCATCTTTCGCAGCAGAGCACCTTTTGTGTTAATGATGGGTGCCATAATTTCAGGATGGCTTGGCACCCTTCTGATCATCAATATCATCAAACTCACTCGGGTAAAGGAAGACAGCGCCCTGGGCCTGATTCTCTCCGTTTTCTTTGGTTTTGGATTGATGTTATTAACCTACATCCAGAGAATACCGGACGCCCGTCAGGCAGGTCTGGACCGGTTCTTGTTCGGTCAGGCCGCTGCATTATTGCAAAGCGATATCCTCACCATGGCCTATGTTGGCGGAGCTGCTCTAATCATTATGGTTGTGTTTTGGAAAGAGTTTAAACTCCTCAGCTTCGATCGTGAATTTGGCGCAAGCCTTGGCTTTTCAATGCAGGGGTTGGATATCCTCTTAACAACTTTAATCGTAATTGCCATCGTGATTGGCCTTCAGACGGTAGGCGTCGTGTTGATGAGCGCCATGGTCGTAGCCCCGGCAACAGCCGCCCGGCAATGGACCAATCGGATGCATATTATGGTGATTCTCTCCGCCATTTTCGGCGCATTAGCCGGTATCATCGGAACGGTGATCAGCGGTCTTGGCCCAAGAATCCCAACCGGACCGACTATTGTCTTATCCATCAGTATCATTGTTCTAATTTCTTTACTGCTGGCACCCAATCGAGGACTGACCTGGCGTTGGATAAAGAACATCCGTAATAAAAACAAAATAGAACTGGAAACCGTCTTGCTGGATCTTTATACACTGGCGACCAAACATGACAAACCTACCCATGGCCACTCAATTAATGTCCTGGATACCATGCATACCGGAACCCATGGCACATTAAATACACTCAAAGAACTTCAAAAACAAGACCTCGTTGAACACCAGGAAAAAGATATTTGGTCGCTCACACAAGGAGGCTGGCAAAAAGCACAAGACCTGGCAAAAGAGAGGGGGAAAACATCATGACCATGTTGCAATTTGAAATTCAATTAATCGCAGCCACAACAGCCATCGCCTGTTCGCTGGTGGGTGTTTTCCTTGTCTTAAGAAGGATTGCGATGGCAAGTGATGCCATCAGCCATACAGTCGTACTGGGAATCGTCATTGCGTTTTTCCTCGTGCGCGATCTGAATTCTCCCCTTCTGATCATTTCTGCAGCGGCTACCGGGGTTGTGACCTTTGTTTTTGTGGAGCTTCTGACCAAAACAGAATTGGTCAAAGAAGATGCCGCCATCGGACTGGTCTTCCCAGCACTATTCAGCATCGCCGTCATCCTGATTTCACGGTATGCTACCGGCGTTCATCTTGACATCGATTCTGTCCTTCTGGGCGAGTTGGCCTTTGCACCGTTTTCAAGATTCTCGCTTTTTGGTGTTGACATCGGACCCAACGCGCTGGTCGTGATGAGCATCATCACTGTGATCAACCTGGTATTTATCATCCTCTTATATAAGGAGCTCAAACTCTCAACCTTTGACGCTGGACTGGCCGCAACCCTGGGATTCATGCCCGGAATTTTACATTATGCACTGATTTCTCTCGTCTCCATTACGGCGGTTGGGGCTTTTGAAGCCGTTGGGAGCATCCTCGTTGTTGCATTAATGATCGGACCGCCAGCCACTGCATATCTACTGACAGACCGATTACCCACAATGCTTGGATTAAGCGCCATATTGGGTGTGGTCAGTGCGGTGAGCGGCTATTGGGTCGCCCATCTATTGGATTCGTCGATTGCTGGCAGTATGGCAACCATGGTTGGTGTTTTATTCCTGGTAACTTTCCTGTTTGCACCCAATCGTGGCGTCATTGCCCTAATCCGCCGACGGAAACGGCAAAAATGGGATTTTGCGAAAAAGATGCTGGTCATTCACTTGTTAAACCATGAAGGCAAACCAGATTATGCCTACGAGAGCCGGGTAGACCATATGCATGAGGAGATGAGCTGGAAACCTGAATTTGCCCGGCAGGTTGTGAACCGGGCAGTCAATTCAAAATGGATTGACCGCAAAAATGGCCGGGTTGATCTGACCGAAAAAGGGCGTCAGATCGCACACCAAACCATGGAATCCTGAACGATCAATAGGCTTCATTAATAAGCATTCGTTTCAGACCGCATCAATTTTGACCATTCCCCCTTCTACACGCCAAATTGGATGGGATGTGAGAAAATCCTGTTCGAACATCGAGAGATCCGTGGAAGTGAGGATGGCCTGGTCACACTCGGCCAACACCGACAGAAGGTCTGCTCGACGGATTGTATCCAACTCAGACATAATTTCATCCAACAACAAAACCGGCCATTCCCCTGTTCGTTGCTGTAACCAATTGACTTCTGCCATCTTCATCGCCAACAAAGCAGTGCGCCCCTGGCCACGTGATCCAAAATCCCCCAGGTCAACCTGGTTACTGAGAAAACGTAATTCGTCCCGGTGTGGCCCAATTGTGGTAACACCACGTGCAATCTCTTCACGCTGCCGCTTTTTTAGTGAGGTCAGCATGCCGTGCTCAATTTCTTCCTGTGCAAGCCCTGACCGGTCTGCAACTGTTGCAACGGGTAAAGTCATCTGACCTTCAGGCATTGAAAGTGGCTCAAAGGCTGGCTGATAATCTAACCGTAATACCTCTTTACCATGCGTAAGATCATAATGAGCACGCTTGGCCTCCACCTCTAACTCACGGATTGCCCTGATACGCTCTGCCATGATCAAAGCACCGTGGCGGGCCAGCATGCCATCCCACACAGCAAGTTGTCCGGAATCACCGCCGCGATCAAAGAGTTGTTTGAGAAGGGCGTTTCGCTGCGATAAAGTTAGATGATAATCAGTGAGGTGCTGAACGTAACTGGGAGACACCTGTGAAATCAACATGTCCAGGTAACGGCGTCTTTCTGCAGGCCCATCCTCAATGATCCTGGCCATTTGAGGCAGGAAGATCACGACATTTAAGTAACCAACGACCTCATTAACTTTTCTTTTGACATTATTCAGCAAGACTTCTTTTCTGAAGCG
>SKPR01000056.1 GCA_007119455.1 Candidatus Brevefilum sp.
AGGGCAATCGCAAATTTGGCGAAAACTATGGAAGATATCACTCAATTTAGCAAAACATTGAGATCCGCCCTTTAATAGATGTTTTAAAAAGCCTTCGCTGGAGCAAAGCAGCACCCGCACCCTTTTGAGTGGGGGCAAGATGAGGTGATTAAAACACGAAAATCATTGATTTAGTTAATATGAATGACTTTGCAGTTGCCCTGCTTGACGTGTCAAGACAACCGTTTGACATGACAAGACAACCACTTGACGTGACAAGAAACCTTGACTTTAACCCAATTCCCACTATAATTACGATAGATATTATCTAAATTTATAGGAGCAATTTGATGTTTACCTGCTTATGTCTGAGGCGGGGTCGGTGACCACTGCTCAGACAAACTACTTGAAAAACTAAGTCAGTCGACCTGGGCAGCGGACAGCCCCGCAGTTATATACCTGATGCGGTGCGAAAGATTCGCTGCTTTTTGTGTTAATCCGGCTGGCTTTTTTTTAGGCGGATGTGTAAACTGAAATTATCAATGATCAATCATGGAGAGATAATTAATGAAAATTTATAACAATATTACTGAACTAATCGGCAATACACCCCTGGTCCGCCTGAATCGCATTGATCAGGATACCCTTGCTGAAGTTATCCTCAAGCTAGAGTACTTCAACCCGGCCCATAGCGTCAAAGACCGCATTGGTGTCGCCATGATCAACGCTGCAGAAGATGCCGGGTTACTGACCGACGAAAGTATCATCGTCGAACCCACCAGCGGTAATACGGGTATTGCCCTGGCTTTCACGGCTGCTGCACGCGGGTACCGTTGTGTGATCATCATGCCAGAGAAAGTCAGCTACGAGCGTAAGATGATGATGAAAATCCTGGGTGCTGAATTGATCCTGACGCCCGCAGATGACGGCATGAATGGCGCTATCGCGAAGGCCGAAGAGCTGGTCGCAGCGGACCCCCGATATTTTATGCCCAACCAGTTCGCAAACCCTGCTAACCCGGAAATTCATCGTCGCACAACGGCCAAAGAGATCTGGGAGGACACCGATGGCCAGGTAGACATCCTCGTCGCTGGCATTGGCACAGGCGGCACGATCACTGGCGTGGGCGAAGCATTAAAATCCCTGAATCCAGATTTGCAGGTGATTGCCGTCGAGCCGGAAGAATCGCCTGTTCTATCAGGCGGCGAGAAAGGTCCGCACCCGATCATGGGCATTGGGGCCGGGTTTATCCCGCCTGTGCTCAACACAGAGATTTATGATGAAATCATCCAGGTTGCTGGCGAAGCTGCCTTCGATACAGCCCGACGCCTGGCTACTCAAGAAGGTTTGCCTGTCGGGATTTCTGCAGGTGCTGCTGTATGGGCCGCCTTGCAAGTTGCCATGCGGTCTGAAAATAAAGGTAAATTGATTGTCGTGATCATTCCCTCCTTTGCTGAACGCTATCTGAGCACACCCCTCTTTGATGACTTGCGGGCTTAGGTATGATTTAAGATAGGAAATTGTTATGGACCATACATCTACGCTAGAAATAACCAAATACCAAAATGACGAACTAACCAAGGAGGTCGGATTGTTTCAAACGATAATAGAGGATATTCGTTGCGCACTCCAACGCGATCCGGCAGCCCGGACATGGTTTGAAGTCCTGTTTAATTATTCCGGCTTACATGCCATCTGGTTCTACCGGATCACTCACTGGATGTGGCAGCACAAGCTGCACTTCCCCGCACGGTGGATTTCTCAATTCGCTCGCTGGCTAACCGGTGTGGAAATTCATCCCGGTGCAATCATCGGACGGCGATTCTTCATTGATCATGGGATGGGTGTGGTGATCGGTGAAACTGCGGAAATTGGTAATGATGTAACGCTTTATCACGGTGTGACTATGGGTGGTGTTAGCCTTGAGAAGGGGAAACGCCATCCAACCCTGGGCGACCGGGTTGTCGTGGGCGCTGGCGCTAAAGTCCTTGGGGCAATTGAAATCGGCGCTGGAAGCAGGGTCGGTGCAAATGCCGTGGTGGTCAGACCCGTACCGCCTGATTCAGTGGTCGTTGGCATCCCCGGCCAGATTGTCAAACGAACCCGCACACAGGATGCCGAAATCCCAGACCTGCACCATGACCGCCTGCCCGACACCCTCGGTGAAGCACTGCGCCAGGTGATGGCCCGGCTAGATCGACTGGAGGAGGAGGTGCACGTCCATGAAGACCTCCACCTTGAGACCAATGAAGAGGGTTACTGGATCGGTTCAGATTTCAGTATTTAATAAACTTATCCTGGCCTTGTGCTGGCCAGGATAAAATTGATTAGCAATGGGTGTCAGTTAAGAAAGCATTTTACGGGCCCGATAAAGATCCAATGTTTCAACTGCATGGCGCAGGTGTGGGATGACAATGCTCCCGCCAACCACCAAACCCACATTGAGTGCATCATACAGTTCAGGGTCTTCCCATCCGGCATCCACACATTGAATAATGTGATAATCAATACAATCGTTACATCTCAGCACCAGTGAAGCGACCAGGCCTAATAATTCTTTCGTTTTGGAACTGAGCTCGCCATCATGGTAAGCTCGTGTGTCAAGATTGAAGAACCTTTTAATACCGAGGTGATCAATCATGGCAATACGATCATTCATTTTCTGACGGTAATCTTCAAATTCCTGCAGGCGATCTGTCATACCGAACTCCTTTAATATGACACTTTTTAATTAATTACCGACTCTTTCTAACGATGGTTTCTCTCAGCGTCCCCACCAACAAGATCAAAATCAACACAGTACTCCAGATGATAATCCCATCGGTATAACCGATTTCCTCTGGTACCGGAGGTACTTCTTCTACCTCATTCGTTTCCTGCTGGCCAGGTGTGCCGATGATGGCGGGGGAATCGCCATTAAGGTCTTCTTCTGCAACGAGGGTAGGTGTGAAAAAAAATCCCCGTTGGGCAATCGGGCTGGTCAATGCCAGGCCAGCAAACACCAGCACAAATATTACGAGAAGAATCAATACCCAGCGAGGGACTATTTTCAGAAGTGGTTTTTTAGGCTTGCCATTGGGATTGGCTTTCACGAATCCTCCAGGTTCTCATTGGCAACCTGCGCAGCCTGCGCCGGATCAACCTGCTCCTGAAGGATTTGTCTCGTTCCATCACGGAGGGCCGGTCCGAGACTGGTCAGGATATCATTTGAGGGTCGCAGACGTGTCATCAATGCAACCTGGCTGACGATTGACCGCAAACTCTGATTTTGCCAACCCTCCAATGAGCTTGGACGGGGGGGAATATACCCGGATTCACTGGTCCAGGCTGAGAGATATTCGGGTTGAACAAGATATTCTGCTAATTGAATGGCGATGGGATGGCGGTGTTCTTCAAGTGTGGGAATTGTCCAGATTAAACCCGTCCCAATGGTTACCGTTGCTTCTGGCCCGGGGTGCAAGGGCATCATCATTGCGTCGGCTGGTATTTCTTTTAGGAAATTTGAAGACCAGGTAACGACCTGGTCAACCTGACCATCGCGGAACGCAGTCCATACCTGACCCTGAGTCTGGTATTGGTTAAGCCAATCTGGAAAAGTGCCGGTCTCCAAACCAGCCTCAAATAAACGGAAAACCTCAGTTAATGGCTCAACTTCAAGCAGCGGTCGGCGCTGTGAATCAATGATTCTTCCACCTTCAGCCTGGTACAAAGCCAGGGGGAAAAGTGCCTGATCACTTTCAGAAGGAAAAGCCAAAACAATGCCTGATTCGACCAGTTCATCCCATGTTTCAGGGAATTCCGGGATATTCCCAGGACGGTAAACGATCACCAGGGAGTCAGCAGCAAAAGGAAGTCCAAAAGTGCTGCCCTGCAATAAGGCCATATCTTGTGAAAAGCCATACCAATCCGGATCATCCGGGATTTCTGTCAGGCCATCCAGGGGAAAAATCAGCCCCTTTAATGCAGCCGTCTCCAGGTCTGGCCTGGAAAGCACAATCAGGTCGGGTAAAGCAGCCGGAGCGGCTGCGTTAGTTGCCGTCAACGAATCCAACAGACCACCAGCCCCACTGGCGGCTTTGACCCGTACATTAATGTCGATCCCACCATGCAAATCAGAAAATGATTGAAGCCGGTTGGCAAACAATGTACTGGAGTCTGTTTCCAGACTTGGGTCCATATCAGGTGGAACCCATATCGTCAGATCTGTGATCGGCGAAGGTGTTGGTTCATCCACTGGCAAAGGGTCAGGCGTAGGCGTTCCCTCCAATACATCCTGAGCCGGAGGAGTCGGTGTTGACGGTCTGTCTACAATGATGGGTAAATCAAAGGGAAAAGCCTCACAAGCTGTGAGTAACAGACCCAATACCAGGCCAATGACCAAGAGTTTTCTGATCTTCATGGCGTGCTCGATGCTATCCTTCCATTAATCAACCCAGATTGATTGGATTGCTCAATAACGCAACCAATAATCTGACGGCATTCTCTACATCGTCAGAGTCTACCATTTCTGAAGGAGAATGGATATATCGGCAAGCTATCGAGATACAGCCTGCAGGTACGCCGCTGCGTGTGAGCTGGATCGCACGACCATCCGTGCCACCAGATTCAAGGACTTCAAGCTGATAAGGAATTTCGGCATCCTTCGCCGTTTGAACCATCCAATCTACCAAACGAGGGTCTGCAATAAAACTTGAATCCCGCACTTTGATCGCTGGCCCATCACCAAGGGCTGTTTCCATTTTTGTCAACCGGCGTGGCGTGTCGCCGCTTCGGGTGACATCCACAGCAAACCCGACATCAGGATCAACCCCATAAGCAGCGGTGGTTGCGCCTCGTAACCCAACCTCTTCCTGCGTGCTGAAGACAAAGTGGACTTCATGGGGGGTGCTTTCCAATCGTTTTAACCCTTCTATGGCAATAGCTGCGGCAATCCGATCATCCATCGATTTAGCAACAAGCCGTTTGCCCAAATCAAGGAATGGCCTTTCAAAGCCACAAACATCCCCGACTTTGACCGGGCAATCATCGCGGCTGGACGCACCCACATCAATGAACAAATCAGAAAGTTTGGGAACCTTTCCCGATTCAAGGCCATCCATCCCGATCACACCCTGGGTGCCATCCATGAACTTGACCCGGCCACCAAAACATGTCAGGGGATTGATCCCGCCAATGTTTGTGAAACGAATGAAACCATTAGAGTCAATGTGTGTGGCCATCAGACCAATTTCATCAATATGGGCGGAGATCATTACACGCATTCCATCATCGGTTTTTGTACCTTTCCTGGCGATCAAACTCCCCAATGCATCCACGCTGATGGCATCGGCTGCATCGTCAATTTCGTCTCGGATTAAATCCCGAATAGAATGCTCAAAACCCGATGGGCCTGTCGTTTCAACAAGTTTCTGGATTAAAGATTTCATCAAAAAGCTCCTGGCTAGTTATCTGGTGTAATTATTGTAAGATCAAGGGTGACAATCAACCGCGTCGTTCACCGGCTAATAGTTCCGGCGTGACTCTGCCTAATGCGGCATGTAATAATTTAAGGGTGTTGGCCCAATCGTCCAGCCGGGCAATACTGGCTGCCGTATGGGCATATCGGGCTGGCACCGAAACAGAAATACTGGGGATGCCACCACGCACTTTGTGGATTGCACCGGCATCCGTTCCACCTCCCCCAGGTTGCCGTAACTGGTAGGGGATATCAAATGCCTGACCGGTTTCTTCCAACCACTTCACAAGACGGCGATCGGGAATTGTAGCCCGATCCATGATGTAGATGGCAGGTCCTTCATCCAGCCGCGTGTTGTAGCGATCATTTTCGTCTTCATCATCCCAATGCGGCAAATCATAAGCCGGGGTGGAATCCACCGCAACCGCCAAATCCGGGTTGAAAGCGTAGGCTGCCACCCGGGCTCCTCGCAGGCCAACCTCTTCCTGAACAGTGAAAGCTGCCAGGAGATCAATATTCGGAGGGGCATGCTTGAGCAGTTCAATCAAAATCGCCACACCAAACCGATCATCCAGCGCTTTTGCTCGAATACTTGGCCCGATGATTTTGAACCGTGTGGCAAAAGTCGCGCGATCACCCGGTTTGACTCTATCACCGATCTCCGGCCCCAGGTCAATCCGCATCGAGGAAACCTCGATCTTATTTTTCCGTTCCTTGGCCGTTGTCATATGGATCGGTTTGGCCCCGATCACACCAGGAAGCTGGTCGCGCCCGACCAAAACCGGTTTGCCCGGCAATTGTCTTTCATCAATACCACCGACACACTCAAATTGAAATAGCGAATCGTCGTGTTTTTTAACGATCATCAGACCAATCTCATCCATATGGGCAGCCAGCATGACTCGTACTCGCTCGTCACCACGCCCAAACCTGGTCGCCAGAACATTGCCCAGAGCATCTACTTTAATATCATCCGCAATCAGTTTGATTTCTTCCAATACTATTTTTCGGACTTCATCCTCATCTCCGGAAACGCCTGTGGCATTGCATAATTTTTCGAAAAGTTCGATCTGGCTGGGTCCAATTTCTGGTGTTTTTCCTGCGGTTACTTCAATATTCTTGGTCATGATTCACACTTCCCATTTGATTTCATCGATTGTTTCAGGTGAAAGATCGGCAATAAATTCAGCCATTAGACGCCCAGCCCGCCGGATATCTTTGAGAGAAACCGTCTCGACTGGTGTATGCATGTAGCGCAAAGGAATTCCGAGCACCATACAGGGAATACCCTCACCAACAATCTGGATGGCCATGGCATCTGTCCCCGACATTTTTGGCATGAGATCACGATGATATGGTATCTCAAGGGCTTTGGCCTTCTTTTCAAATGCGTCATAAAGTGCTGGGTGGATATTTGGCCCATAACCCAACCCGACACCCTCCCCAAATGGGAGGTTACGCCAATCATTGGCCCCCGGTCCCTTGGCAAAACATACATCAATGACAATGGCAATATCAGGTCGAATATCAAAGGGCGAGGTTAACGCCCCCCCGAGAGTTTCTTCTTCCTGGGCTGAGGCAACTGCCCAAACATCCCAATCATGGAATCGAGTTTGGAGTGTTTCCAAACATAGTGTTGTCGCTGCCACCGAAACCCGGTTATCAAGGGTATGTCCGGCCAGCGCTTCACCTGTCAATTCAAGGGGCTCCTGGGCATAAGAAACCGTATCCCCAACCCGGACTTTTTCAGCAACCTCGTCCTGGCGAAGGCCGACATCGACCAAGAGATATTTCATATCAACCGGACCATCGCCTACAGATTCGGGCAACACATGTCCTGGTGGTTGGACAACCAGCCCTGGTAATGTTTCCCGTCCGTGAACGGTGACAACCTGCCCGGGCAGGATGCGGTGATCCAACCCTCCTATTTCGGTGATATGAATCAGTCCGTCCCTGATACTGGTCACCATCATCCCGATGGCATCCATGTGGGCCGATATCAACACTCGGTGCCGTGGTTCTTCTCCCCGCCCTTTCTTTAAGCCGTGCAAACTGCCAATTTTACTCACCGAAAGTTCATCGGTGAGCGGTTCCCAGGACTTTTGCACCACCTCCCGGATTGGGCCTTCAAAACCCGAGAGACCTGATGTCGATAACATTTCCTTGAGTAAAGCTAAAAGATCATTCATAGATATTCAATTCCTTGCTGGTCTTGATTTACGGTGTGCTGGTCGGTGAGGGTGTTGGGGTTGATGTTGGTGTGGGTATTAGTGTTTCCGTTGGTGTGGGCATCAGTGTTTCTGTCGGTGTGGGGGTTAGCGTATCCGTTGGTATGGGGGTTTCCGTCATGGTATTGGTGGGGGTCGGTGTAAGCGTTTCCGTCGGTGTTGAGGTCGGTGTGTAAGTTAACGATGGCGTCAGGGTCATAAATAATGTCGGTGTAATGGTCGGCGTGCGGGTGAAAGTCGGCGTCACGGTTGGCGTTCCCACCACAGGTCTGGCCAGGTTGATCTGAAGAACCGCAAATCCCAGGCAATAACAGGGCACACTGAGGATAATCGCTAGGATGAGAAGATAACGGATCCGTTTCTTTTTACTCAGGTTTCTCAATAGACCTCCACCAAACAAATCATATCATCAGGTTAAAGACAGGGCAAGTTATTGGGTTTATCATTGTCGCTTCATTGAACCCGGCAAATATCAGGCAGGTCTCCGAGCAACGAACCAGACCCTGGGTGAGGTTGTCTGCAACTCGCTGCGTTTACTCAACCTTCCGTACATACCAGCGATCTCAAATCCGGTCTCATGTAAAAGAAATTGAAGATCAGCAATGGGGTAACCTCTTTCCAGATGTGTTTCATCGATTCGCTCCCATTGTGAGCCTTCTTTAACAAAGATCGTGATCTGCATGGACGCGACCTGGTTCTCATAATCAAAGGATTGCCGGTGGATCTCGATAAAATCTTCGCCTTCATTCTGGATATAAGTTTCCTGGCGCATCCAATCTACAGCCAATCCATAAATTGTATTCATATCAAAGATATAGAAGCCACCAGGTCTTAAAGCCTGATACGCACACCTGAAGGCTGATTGAAGGTCTCTCACGGTGAGCATATAGTTCAGGCTGTCAAAAATACAGGTGACAAGGTCAAAACAGGCCTCAAAAGACATGCTGCGCATATCCTCAACCATAAATTGCACATTCTCTTCTGCCTTAAGAGCACGTTTGCGAGCTAGTTCGATCATTGCAGACGACTGATCAATCCCTGTTACCTGAAAACCCTGTTTCGACATGGCTACGGCAAAACTTCCCTCACCACAGGCCACATCCAGAATATCCTTCGGTTCGAAGCCCAGCTCGGTCAGGTAATCCGGCAATATCGTATCTGCCAGATTTTGTGAAAACTGTAAATAGGGTCCCTGTTGATAAATCAACGCAAAATCTTTGTAAATGGCCATGGTCTGTATTCTATTATAGTCCGCATCCTGGTATTCCAATAAATGAGTTGATCAGTGGTCAGTATCAGGAACCAGGGTTTTTTAACTTCAGGATAGACGCTATTGACTTTCATCGGTTAAGCGTAAAAAATGGTGTGCCTGGTAATCAAGCACACCAAATTATCAAAATCTGAATTATTGAATCTAACTCAGTTCATATCAGGATATCTATGCGAATAAATCCTCGCGTTCGTATTTCTCATCCAGTTTGGATACCCCGTAAGAGCACAGGGCACCAAAGATGAATAACAGGACACTGAAGACGATGTCCCAACCTCTGACACGGTCCGGGATGATCCCGATGGTTGAGCCAACCACGACGCCAAGAATAAAGTGGTACATAAATGCGTAGTATTTCTTAAATAGCCATGCGATGAGTTTGGCCAGGATCAATACACACAGGATCAGGCCCAATGCCAGTGGAATTGCCACGCCGAGATTCAGGACTCGTAACCCCGCTGCCATGGGTTGATATAAACCGAAATAGATCAAAAAATTGGAAGGGCTTAAACCTGGCACAACCACACCCAAACCGATCAAAGCACCACTCATCAACCAGTTGATGAATGAGGGCTGGAGTGTGACCATGTGCATGCTCTCAATCCAATTCATTAATAAAACTGTGCCGCCTGCAAATATCGCCAGAATGATCCAATGCAACCTTCTGCGACCTTCCTTCCCAGCAGTTTTAAACAGTGATGGGAATGTCCCGGTGATAAAGCCAATAAAGAGCCAGGTAAACAGGGCTGCATTACGCGTGAATGCAATATCGACTACAGCAGCAAAAGCCACAACACCGACAATTCCGCCAATGCCGACGGGTGTAAAATACAAAGTGTTTTTGATGAATTTTTCCCTGAGATTACCCAAAAAGCGAATCAAGGGTTCGTAAATGCCAAACACCACCGCCAGGACACCGCCTGACAGTCCGGGTGTGATGAACCCGATTCCCACCATGATTCCTTTTAAAAATCGAATGAACCAATCTAAAACCCGGTTTGCTTGTTTTTCTTCCGTCATTGCTGTCATTAATTACCAATCTCCTTACACGCTTATTCCAATAAATTGACACAGGCAAGGGGGATAAGCTAAAAATTCTCCAGTTAAGTTGCGTCTTTAAGTTTGAAACAATAAACAAGACACGCCTGTATATGTCTCCACCTTCATGTGAAAAGGCTGGTTTTGCCCGCCTATCATACCATTGAATG
>SKPR01000246.1 GCA_007119455.1 Candidatus Brevefilum sp.
ACCTTATCCTGGTTTTTTCTTTAATATTATTATTGCTGATGTTACGTCATATTGGCGAGGGCGAAGGTCCACATATCCGAGAATTCTTCGATCAGCTTGGCCGTTGGCTTGCCTGCGCCATGCCCGGCGCGGGTTTCAATCCGGATCAGGACAGGATTCTCCCCATTTTGGGCAGCCTGGAGGGCCGCGGCAAATTTAAAACTGTGCGTGGGGAAGACCCGGTCGTCGTGGTCCCCCGTCAGGATCATGGTCGGGGGATAAGACGTTCCTTCCTGGATATTATGGTAGGGTGAATACGCTCGCAGGGTCTCAAATTCATCAGGGACTTCAGGTGAGCCATAATCGGAGATCCAGGCCCAGCCGATGGTGAATTTGTGGAATCTGAGCATGTCCAGCACACCCACGTTGGGCAGGCACACCCCGAAAAGATCAGGCCGTTGGGTCAGGCAGGCGCCGATTAACAGTCCGCCGTTGCTGCGGCCGCCGATGGCCAACCGTGTTGTTTTCGTATAGCCCGAATCAACCAGGTATTCGCCTGCTGCGATGAAATCGTCAAAAACATTTTGTTTATGGTGGATCATCCCGGCCTCGTGCCATTTTCGGCCATATTCGCCGCCCCCGCGCAGATGTGCCTGGGCATAGATCCCGCCCATTTCCATCCAGACCAGGTTGGGTACGCTGAAACTGATCGGTAATGGGATGTTGAAACCACCATAGCCATAAAGATAGGTGGGGGTTTCACCATCAATCTGCAGGTCCCTTCGGTGGCTGATGAACATGGGTATCCGGGTGCCATCCTTGCTTTCGTAAAAGACCCGCTCGGTCACATAGGCCTCTTGATCAAAGGCAATTTCGGGTTGGCGGAAGATGCTGATGTCCTTTTCTTCAAGATTGAGGCGGTAGACGGTCCCGGGGGTTGTGAAATTCGTGAATTTATAAAAAGTTTCCGAATCATCACTTTTACCGCCGAATCCAATCACCGTACCGGGGCCTGGCAGCGCCAGTTCACCATCAGGGGTACCGTCCAGTTTGAAAAACCGGACCTGGTGGGCAGCATGGTGCAGGTAGGTGCCAATGAAACGACCACCGACGTATTGTACGGCTTCCAGCTTGTCGCTTGATTCGGGGATCAGGGTCTGCCAGTTGGATGGCTCCGGCTGGTCAAGGTCAATCGCCACCAGGCGGTTTTGTGGGGCCTCATTATCCGTCAGGATGAAAAATGTTGCATCCTGATTACCAATCAGTTCATAGGCCGCTTCAAACTCAGACAATAACACCTGCACATTGCCTGTGGGGTCTTCCAGGTCGAGATAAAACAGGTTGTTTTCTGCGGCTGTGCCGTGCCAGACATAAATCACGAGGTACTTGCCGTCTTCTGACACAATCCCATTGAACCCCCACTCCTTTTGATCAGACCGTTCATAGATCAATCGGTCTTCTGATTGAGGGGTGCCCAACTTGTGATAATAGAGCTTATGGTAATAATTGGCCTGCTTCAGGGCTTCACCCTCAGGCGCATCATACCGGCTGTAATAAAAACCTTCATGCTCAGCATCCCAGCTTGCACTGGAAAACTTGACCCACGCAATTGTGTCATCAAGATCCTTTCCGTCAGCCACCCGGCGGATATACCAGGTCTGCCAATCTGAACCAGCTTCCGCCAGTCCATAAGCCAGGTGTTGGCCATCCCGGCTGACAGCAATACCGCTCAGGGCAATGGTGCCGTCATCCGAAAGCGTGTTTGGGTCGAGCAGGACCTGTGGTTCATCGTCCAGGTTTTCTATCCAATACAGGACATCCTGGTTTTGGAGGCCATCATTGGATAAAAAGAAATATCGTCCACCGCGTTTAAACGGTGCACTGAATTTCTCATAATTCCAAAGTTCGGTCATGCGTTGCTGTATCTTGACTCGCAGTGGTGAGCTTTCTAAATAATCGAACGTCAGCTTGTTCTGGGCCGCGATCCATTCACGCACGTCTTCTGAATCCAGATCTTCCATCCAGCGGAACGGGTCTGGTACCTGGTGACCGTGAATCCATTCGACCAGGTCATCTTTTCTGGATTTAGGATATTGTATGGGCATGGGTTTCTCCGGTTTGTGATTGATTATGATGAATAATGGGCCATGTATTTGAAGAGGGCTGCTGTCAGCCCGGCATCATCAACCGCGCGGTGCGTGTTGGGCAGAGGGATTCCACAATTTGCACCAGCAGCTTCTAATTTATGAAAGTGATACCCCCGTCCCCTCGTGCTGGGCCGTCCATAAAAGGCGGCATAGAGCTTCATGACACAGAAAAAATACTGGTCATCCATCGGCCAATCCAGCCAGTAGCGGCCATGGGTTTGCTTCATCAGACGCAGATCAAAATCTTTGTTGTACATCCCCACAAACCGACCAGAAAGAACCTGGTGCAAGGAATCCCAGGAGTCCTTCCAGGTAGGCGCTTCAGCCACCCGGTCATTCGTGATGCCATGGATAGCGATGGCATCCTCTGGAATAGCAAAAGGCAGTTTGAAAAAACCCTGGAATAAAGTCTGGCCTTCTAAGTCAACCACGCCGATCTCGATCACGACGTCTTTTTCAGAAAAACCGGTTGTTTCCGTATCAAGGAAGATGGG
>SKPR01000143.1 GCA_007119455.1 Candidatus Brevefilum sp.
GAAGACTTAAAACAGAAATTGAGCAAGACCCAGGCTCAAATCGCAGATGCCAATGAGAAGCTGGCTCAGCGTCAAAAGCTTGAGGACGCCATCCGGCAGCTGCAGGCAGATCAGGCAGAAGCCAAAGCAGAAAACCCCCGCCTCAAAGAGGAGGGCCTGGAGTTGGGGGCGCGTATTGACCAGTTAAAAGGGGCCAGGGAAGCAGCCTGCCCGATTTGCGGCCAGTCCCTCAGCACTGAAGACCGGGAAGATCTGATCCGATCTTTAACCAAGGACCTGGAAGATAAACGAGAGCGCTACCGGGTAAATAATGAACTGTTGAAGGGTTTTACCAACCAGCTCGAAAAAATGGGCTCGCAGCTGGCAGACTTGAGTGGGGTAGAAGCCCAACTGCGCCAGGCTACCCGGCTGGCCGATCAGCTGAATCTCCAGTTGGAAAACCTGCACGAGCGTCAACAAACCTGGGAGGAAGAGGGCAAACGCCGCCTGCAAACCATCACGGAAACCCTTGCGGACAAGTCCTTTGCACAGGATGCCCGAGAAGGGTTGGAAAAAATTGACGCAGAACTGGAACAACTTGGTTATGACCTCTCGGCCCACGAGAAATTGCGTGAAGCTGAACAGGCCAGCCGCAGAGCAGAAGCGGATATCAGGCAGCTTGAGCAGGCCCGGGCTGCTCTGGCACCCATCCAGCGGGAGATAGCTGGCCTGGAAGATCAGCTCGAAGCCCAGGAAGCTCTCGTGGATCAACTCAGCGCTGAACAGGCAGACGCGGCAGCCGCAGTGGCTGCCATGGAAGTTGACCTGCCAGACCCGACAGATGTCGAATCGAAACTGCACGATATCCAGGAGCAGGAAAACCGCCTGCGGATGGAAGTTGGCGGCGCCCGGCAAAAGGTGGCGGTTCTCGAAACACTGAAAACACGGAAAGCGGCTTTGGTAGAAGAGCGGGAGGGAATGACTCAGCAGATTGTTAACCTTAAACAGCTCGAGCGCGCCTTTGGCAAGGATGGGGTTCCGGCTTTGTTGATAGAACAGGCGCTGCCCGAAATCGAAGAAACGACCAACAACCTGCTTTCAAGGTTGACCAATGGGCGGATGTCCTTCAGCTTTATGACCCAGCGCGAATATAAGGATACCAGCCGGGATGATCTAAAAGAGACCCTCGATATGGTCATTTCGGACAGTGTGGGTGAGCGCGATTATGAGATGTTTTCGGGCGGTGAAGCCTTCCGGGTAAACTTTGCCATTCGTCTGGCCCTCTCGCAGGTGCTGGCGCGTCGGGCAGGGGCAAGGCTGCAAACCCTGGTGATCGACGAAGGCTTTGGCAGTCAGGACGTTCAGGGCAGACAGAGGTTGGTGGAAGCGATCAACCTGGTGCGGGATGATTTTGAAAAGATCCTGGTCATCACCCACCTGGAGGAGTTGAAAGAGGTCTTTCCCACCCGGATCGAAGTCGAAAAAACAGCTCAGGGATCGCAGTTGGAGGTGATTTAAGTCATCGGCGATGAAACGGAAACATGCGTAAGGGTTATCTGACCGTTAAAGATATGGCAGACGCTGTTGGCTGCCATGTGAACACCGTTCACTTATATGAAAAATGGGGCTTCATCCCGCCGGTCACGCGTGACCCGGACAATAGCTACCGGGTGTATACACCCTATCACCGGGAACAATTCAAACTGGCTTATCTGGCATTAAAATATCCTTACCCGGGTGGTAAGGCGGTTGTTTTAAGCCTGGTTCAGGCAGCCCGCGATCGTCAGCTCGATCAGGCACGGGCCTTGGCCGATGTTTACCGGGAGCAGATCGAGGCCGAACGCGCCCAGGCTGAGGCCGCGATTGATTACCTGGAACGCTGGCTGGCAGGGGAGGTCGAAGCAAACTTGAAAAAACCACTGACCATTGGCCAGGTTGCAGCGCGATTATCGCTTACACGCGACACCCTGCGTTCATGGGAGCGCGATGGGTTGATCGAGGTGCCGCGCAACCCGGCTAACGGCTACCGGCAGTATGGGCCAGTGGAAATCGGTCGCTTGCGAGTGATCCGGGTGCTGGTCAATGCCGGTTATTCGCATATGGCCATCCTGCGGTTGATGCTGCGGCTGGACAGAGGCGATGATGTTGACCCGCGCGCAGCTCTCGATACACCTAACCCTGATGAGGAGATTTACCACATCACCGACCAGTGGCTGACAGCCCTGGACGGCGAGATGGCACGCTACCATGCGATCATCAAGCAGATTGATGTTTTGAAGGATCTCATTTCCAATTAATGATCTGAAAATACCGAAAAAAACATAGCGCCGCTGCCCGGGGCAACGGCGCTATAAAGGGAGGATCAGTTCCGCCTGTTATTTTGATTTTAACTGAAACCCGCTCATTTGTGAATGGCTTCACCTTCTGCGGCTTCGGCAGCTTCCATGATCGCTTCGGTCAGGGTGGGGTGGGCATGCACGTTACGGGCGATCTCGCGGGTGGTCAGTTCAAAACGCTGGGCCAGGGTCAACTCGGGCAGCAGTTCGGATACATCCGGCCCGACCAGGTGGGCACCCAGAATCTCGCCATATTTTTTATCGCTGACGATTTTGACAAAACCCTGGTAGTCGCCTAGACCGAGGGCTTTCCCATTGGCCTGGAAGGGGAATTCACCGACGGACACATCGTAGCCCATCTCCTGTGCCTCGGCCTCCGTATAGCCGAAGGAGGCGGTCTGCGGATGTCCGTAAACGGCCCGGGGCATCATGTCGTAGTCCAGGGTGACGGTTTCGACACCGGCAATATTCTCCGCGGCAATCACACCCATGGCGGAGGCCACATGTGCCAATAGGAGTTTGCCGGTCACATCGCCCACGGCCCAGATGCCATCGACACTGGTTGCCATGCGTTCATCAATTTCTATATGACCCTTATCCGTGAGCTTGACACCAACCTCTTCCAACCCCAGGCCCTGGCTGTTCGGTTTGAACCCGATTGCCACCAGGGTCAGGTCGGCTTCGAGGGTCTCTTCCCCATCGTCTGTTTCAACCGTGACTTTGGTGCCTTTTTTAGTTGCTTCCACACCCTGCACTTTGGACCCGGTCATAACTTTGATGCCGCGTTTTGAATAGGCTTTTTCGATTTCTTTGCCGACGGACTCATCTTCCAGCGGAAGCAGGGTCTCAAGCATTTCGATAATGGTCACATCCACGCCATAGGCATTCCAGATGGTTGCAAACTCAACACCAATGGCGCCACCACCGATGATCACAACCGATTTGGGGAGTTCGTCTCGTAAAATCGCTGTCTCGTAATCGATGATCTTTTCGCCGTCCAGTTCGACACCAGGAATGGTGAAGGTGTGGGCACCAGTGGCGACAATGATATCTTTTGCCTTTAGCGTTTCTTTTTCGCCATCTTCAGGGCTCACTTCGATGGTGTCTTTGGCAGTCAGTTTGGCAGCACCCATATGGACGTCAATATCGTTCTTTTTCATCAGGAACTTGACGCCGCGCACCAGCCTTTCGGACACTTTTCGGCTGCGATCATAAGCCGTGCTGTAATCCAGTTCGAGGTTCTCAAAACTGAACCCGAATTCCTTGCCGCGTTCACGGAGGGTATGCGCCACATCGGCGTTTTTTAGCAGGGCTTTGGAAGGGATGCAGCCAATATTCAGACAGACACCACCCAGGAAACGTTTTTCAACAAGGGCTGTTTTCAGGCCGAGTTGGGCACTCCGGATGGCTGCCACATACCCGCCTGGGCCAGCGCCGATCACAACGACATCATATTCTTTCATGAAAGGGATTCTCCATTTCTTTTTATTATTCTTGAACTAGACGCATCAATTTATGCGGTATTTTGTCTCCATTATACCGAATGTCATCTACGTGATTTATTAAAAATTCAAGCCAGCGGCCAGTTTTCAAGGGCATGGACGACATGGGCCAGGAAAGTATCAGCCGAAGCGCCGTCCAGCACACGGTGGTCAAAGGTGAAGCTCAGGTAGACCATTGGGCGGATGGCAATGGCATCATTCACCACGACCGGACGCTTCTGAATGATGCCAGTGCCCAGGATGCCGCTCTGGGGCTGGTTGATGACGGGTGTCGCAAATAACGAACCCTTGGTGCCATGGTTGGTCAGGGTGAAGGTGCCGCCCTGGACCTCATCCGGTTTGAGTTGACCTGACCGGGCGCGTTCAGCCAGATCGTTGACCTGGCGTGCCAACCCCGTCAGCGAGCTCTCATCAGCCCGTTCGATAACCGGTACGATCAGCCCACCGGAGGGCAATGCCACAGCCATCCCCAGATTAATCGCTTTGTGGACGCGGATGCCCTCATCAGTCCATGATGCGTTGGCCAGCGGGACGGCTTTCAAGCCTGTGACAATAGCACTCAGGAAATAGGCGGTATAGGTCAGGTGCACCCCGCGCGCTTCAGCTTTCGGTTGTGAAACCTGGCGATGGGCAAATACCCGGCTCATGTCAGCTTCCATGACGGTTGTGACGTGGGGAGCCGTTTGCTTGCTGTGAACCATATGCTCAGCGATACGCTTTCGCATGGATGTCAGGGGCAGGGTTTCGCCCGGCTCTGCCAAAGGTTTGTGTTCGGGCGGTGCTTCCTGTTCTTTTTCCGATTGGGCAAAGACCAGCTCAGTTGGCCGGAACAGATCGCCATCAGCCGGGGTTTCCCAGATAGGGATTTCAGGTTCTTCTTCTACTTCTTTCTTTTCTTCTTTTCTCTCCTCAAGGTAGTTGAGGACATCTTTCTTAGTGATGCGGCCATCCATCCCGGTGCCCTTGACCTTACTCAGGTCAACATCCTCCTCCTGGGCCAGCCTGGAGACTACGGGGGAAATATAACCAAGGTCTTTATCCCGTCCGGAGTCTTGTTTGGCTTCAGGTTGTTCGGGCGCAGGCTCTTCAACGGGTTCTTCCTGGGGTTCGTGCTCTTTTTCACGGGCCTGATCTTCGTCAGGGATGGACTCGCCCGGTTCACCGATCCAGGCCAGGATGGTGCCGGCCTCAACCGTTTCTCCCTCCGGCACCAGGATTTTTAGCAAGGTGCCGCTGGCAGAACTGGGGATCTCGGTATCGACTTTATCGGTATTGATCTCGACCAGGGGTTCATATTCTTCGATAGTTTCGCCTTCTTCCTTCAACCAGGCTGTTACCGTTCCTTCCACTACGGATTCACCCAGTTTGGGCATAATGACTTTGGTAGGCATGGGTCTTCCTCCTGTTTGTTATCTTGTTTCTTGTTTATGCCATCACCGGTTTTGGATGGGTTGTGCGTATTTTCCGGTGATGGGCTCAATCTTCTGGTGATTTAGAATGCTGCCAGATCCCGGATGGCATCAGCGATTTTATCGGGGTTGACCATGAACCATTCCTGCATTGGGTGGCTGAAAGGCACGGCAGGTACATCCGGCCCGGCCAGGCGCCTGACAGGGGCGTCCAGATCCATGAAGCCCCATTCAGCAATGGTGGCCGCAATCTCACCGCCATAACCGCCCGTCAGGTTGTCTTCGTGGACGATCAGGGCTTTGCTGGTTTTACGCACTGATTCGAGGATCGTTTCGCGGTCAACCGGGTAGAGGGTGCGCAGATCAACGACCTCCACATCAATCCCTTCTTCTGCAACGGTTTCAGCTGCCTGCAGGGCATAGTGGTGCATCATGCCGTAGGCAAACACACTCAGGTCTCTCCCCTCTCGGGTGACTTTGGCTGGCCCGATAGGGATGGTGTATTCCTCGTCTTCGGGTACTTCGCCTTTGATCAGCCGGTAGCCCTTCTTGGGTTCAAAGAACATCACCGGGTTGGGGTCGCGCACCGCCGATTTGAGCAAACCTTTGGCATCGTAGGGGTTCGAAGGAATCACGACCTTGAGGCCGGGCACATGGGCAAAAAAGGCTTCCACACTTTGGGAGTGATAAAGTCCGCCGCCGATCCCGCCACCGTAAGGAGCGCGGATCACCATCGGCACGAACCAGGCGCCATCGGAACGATAGACCATTTTGGCAGCTTCGCTGACGATCTGGTTAAAAGCCGGGTAAATGAAATCAGCAAACTGGATTTCACAAATCGGGCGCTTACCATATAAGGCTGCGCCGATGCCTACACCAACGATGGTCAGCTCTGCCAGGGGCGAATCAATCACGCGTTCTTCGCCGTATTTATCAAAAAGGCCGACCGTTGCCCGGAAAACACCGCCCCGCACACCGACATCCTCGCCGATCACAAACACGTTCTCATCGCGTTCCATTTCCTCATCCATCGCCTGCCGGATGGCTTCGACCAGGTTAATTTCAGCCATGATTGACCTCCTCTGCATAAACCGGGGTTGCGGCATCTTCACCCTTGGGATAGGGTGCTTCATTGCCGGCTTTGACAGCTTCATCCACTTCATCTTTTGCTTTTTGATCAAGCTCTTCGTATTCTTCTTCTGTCAGCAATCCCTCATCGATCAGGGCTTCTTTAGCCAGAATGATCGGGTCCTGTTTTTTATGCTTTTCGACTTCCTCACGGGTGCGGTAACTGCGGTCATCATCATCAGAAGAGTGGGGCGTTAGGCGGTACATTTTTGCTTCAATGACGGTGGCGCCCTCGCCGTTTCTGGCTTTTTCGACTGCTTCTAATATGGCTTCGTATACCTCAAAGACCCTGGTTCCATCAACCTTGATGCCGGGCAGGCCTAATCCACAGGCTTTGTCGGCAGCACTGTTGACTGCCATTTGTTTTTCTTGCGGGACAGAAATGGCGTACTGGTTGTTTTCCACCAGAAAAATCACCGGGAGCTTGTGGACAGCCGCAAAATTGACGGCTTCATACCATTCTCCCTGTGAGGTAGCGCCTTCACCGATGGTGGTGAGCACAACCGCATCGCCACCGTCCATCTTGATCCCCAGCCCAATGCCCGAAGCATGGGGTGATTGCGTGGCGACCGGGGCTGAATGGCTGACGACATTGGCATGGCGCATGCTGAAGTGGCTGGGCATCTGGCGTGCGCCGGATGTGGGATCCGGTGCTTTACCCAGCAGGCTCATCACGAATTCTGAAGGTGTCATACCCATGGCGATCAGCATCGCCAGATCACGGTAATAGGGGACCAGCCAGTCTTTGCCCTTTTTAATGGCGTAGACGGCGCCAACCTGCGCCGCCTCCTGGCCGATCCCGGAAATATGAAAGGCAATCTTTCCCTGGCGGTGCAACACCCAGGCGCGTTCATCCAGGCGCCTGGCGAGAAGCATCACCCAAAACATTTCCTTTTTTAATGCGTTGGAGAGTGTCATTGAGAAATCCTCCCGGGTTGATTTATGACTAATTAGCTGCAATTTGTTATATAATTATAAATTCTACCATAGCTAATTATGAAATTCAATGAAAATAATCCTTTTGAAGATGATTTTGACGAAAAATGAAAGCTCTTCTGTTTAGCAATGACCTCGCACTTTCTTTTGTCAATAGCGCCCATCAATGTCCTTACTTTCATCTCTAAAATCTCAAATGAGGGAGGTCTTGATACCTTTACTTCTTTTTGACTGGAAATTTATCGAGATTGGTTCTGAGGATAACGAGCAGTATACTTAAATCATAGCAAGATAAAAGGAGTATAAAATGAAAAAGTTGTTAATTGTGCTAATCCTGTCGATTTTTGTCTTTTCAGCCTGTAATGCCAATATCGGATTAAACTTGGAGACCGATGTTGAAGTTGACCTGAACAATAACCTGTTTCCGGGGAATGAAGGTGAACAGAACGAACAGCCCCAGGAGCAGCCAGGACCTGAAACATGGTTTCGTGATCCGGTGGTGATTACCTTATTGGTCATTCTTGTTGTAATCCTGATCGCTTTTCTCTTCATCCGACCGAGAAGAAGACCTCAATAAGGATTATCAGGGTTGCTATCCAGAGCAGTGTGACTGGGCGTTACAAACCTGCATAGGTCGATATAGAAGAAAAGCCCAGTCCATTTTCCAATTTGAGTTCCTGTATAATGGTGTGATGAGGCGCATGCCAAACTTTAAAGTTATCTGGTAGATGCTTCTCTCTTGTTTCTTTGCGACCTGATATACACCTGTCAGGATCAGAAACGGTATCAGCCGATGTTGGTTAACAAGAGTCAGTTTGATGCCAATCCGCTTGCTAAAATTCTTTTCTGAGCCAGTGCCTGTGTTTGTTGTGGTGGATAAGCCCAATAAAATGCAAAATAAAGAGGGCTATCTCTCACAAAAGGTTGGATGGAACAATCCTTGCAATTTAGCCAGCAGCAATCTCCGGAAACCACAACGGCATCCGGGTTTGAGACTTGCCGGACCAACCGGCAAACTGGACAAAATGACCTACCGGGAAATTCTGAGGACGAACCCGTGCCCGATGAACTAAACAGCCCCATGCAGCCTGCTGATCAAGATCGATTGGAGACAAACCCAAAAACTCGGGCTTTTGGTGCGCCTTTACAGACTGGTGAAAAAGCTTTGTTCGGAAATGATGTATGTTCTGATGTTGAATCTGAAACGGATTCGAGCTACTGGCAATCGGTTGACACGGATTTGTTCGGACAGCCTGAAAATCCACAACCAGAACCAACCGTCCAATTGAATTGTAGGAAGGCAAAACATACCTGGCAGCCATTAGAAGAGTTGGCACGGCCAGAGGATGATCTGGTGAACATCCTTCAGGGCGGTCAGGACAGCGAAGATGATCGGAAACAGACTTTGATCAGGGTTCAACCGGTCAGATCAGAACCCAAGTCAACACGTTCAGATCGCACCGAGCAGGATGAATCCAAACCAGAACGCAACTCGGAAAGGGAAGGGCATGAACCCGAACTGGTGGAGGTTTCTGATATCACATTTTATCTTGTGCCCCGCAATCACAATCAATACCTGATCGGTGCCTTGCCACATCGGTTGCGGCGCTGGTTGCCGGAATTATGTCATACCTATGGCTGGCAATTGGAAGCCTTATCAGTGAGGCCGGACTATATTAAATGGACCCTGGGCGTTTTCCCCGAATCACTGACAAGACCCATGTTGAAAATAATCAGGTCCTGGACATCGGAAAAGATCTTCCGCTTGTTTCCAATTTTAGCAGGTGGAAATGCGACCGGTGATTTCTGGTCGCCGGGTTATCTGGTTGATGTGCAAAGCCGGGATTTCTCGACCCAGGCTTTGTTTTCGCGTATCTCAAACAATAAAGATGAAAGTAAGAATTCATATAAAATATTATGATAATTTCTAATGAAATTCTAATGTAAAATGGCTTGCAAAGCGCTGTTTTTTATGATATATTTATCAACGTCAAACGTCTGGGTGCCCCCCTCACCCAGGCGTTTGGCATTTAAGTGGGGGAATCGCATCGTGCAAAGCCACTTTGATTATTCGAATGCTGGGAGAAACAAGCCATCTAAGGAAAAAGAAATCTCATTTTTGATTATCTTGGAGGATCATTATGGCAAAATATGTGGTTCATCAATGCCTTAATCCAGACTGTGGGCTGCGTTTGCCAATTGATACCGAAACCCATCTCGGGTTATACTGTCCACGTTGTGGCGAACACTTGAGCTCTGGTGGCAAAAAATACCAGCAGTTTGTTTGTCCAAAAGGTGAAACATCCAGCACACGCAGACTGGTGGTTGTCCTGGACAACCTCCGCAGTGCTTTTAATGTTGGCGCCATATTTCGGACGGCTGACGGGGTAGGTGTGGGGAAGGTCAATCTGTGTGGAATCACACCCACACCCCTGGAAAATCCATCAATCAGCAAAACGGCTCTCGGTGCTGAAATGGATGTCCCCTGGGAATACCATCCTGATGGCTGCCACCTGGCGCGCGATCTGATTGATAAGGGTTATTATTTATTGGGGTTAGAGTGCACCCCTCAGGCGACGCCTCTTTTTAGCTATAAAGTTGATCAGGAAGAATCGAAGCCCATGGCACTGGTTCTTGGAAATGAGAAGGCCGGAATTGACCCTGAGATACTTGGATTGTGTGATGCGATTCTTTATCTACCCATGGCCGGAAAAAAGTCATCGTTGAATGTCGCTGTGGCCTTTGGCGTGGCTGCTTACTGGCTCATGGGAACTTGAAAAACAGATTGAATCATTTGATTCTGTTTCATTGGTTTTGATCGCTTCTCAATTGA
>SKPR01000252.1 GCA_007119455.1 Candidatus Brevefilum sp.
ATAATTATGATGAGTCTGGCTCTTGAAAATCAGAGTAAAAACGCCGGTAAATTTTTAACCGTTTTTTAGCCATTACCAGTAGATTGCTGAGCGGTCAATTTTTCTTGTGATTGGATTTATTTTCAGCACAACTGTCATATCGCTTGGCGTTTAATTATCTTAAGACATTAATGCTGGGTTTGAATCGCTCAGTTGTTTTAATCAGGTAGTTTTTATCCATACTGTAGTAGGGTTCATTTTATGTCCATTACGAGTAAAATATAGGTCAATCGCTAAATGTTCAACCCCTTTATTTCAATTGAGATTCCTTACGAGAAGCCATGAGTACAGAAAATGTCAGCCAGTTAAGAAGATTTTCTAAAGATTTTGGTTTAACTTTACGCGACTTCGTGGGCTCTTTTCGTTCACTCCGCTGGCGTTTGACCCTCAGTTATTCATTGGTCACCATTGCTGCTTTGCTGGTTGTTCAATTGATTGTGGTGGGATTGATGATGTCTTACTTTGTTCAAAATCTCGATCTGACACCAGAAAACTTGATCGGCAATTTACGTGAAGAGTGGACTCCCATGATGCAGGAGTTCTTCTCCCAGGAACCACCCGATATTGATGGCATGCGGGCTTATCTTGAGGATGTGCAGGGTTCAGAGATTGGTACCCGACCGTTATTAATCTTTGGAAAAGTCCATTTAGAGATGAAAGCGCAGGACTTTTTGAACTTTTATTACCTGCTGAATGATCGTACCCTGGTGGATGTGATTCCATATGGCATTGTGCCAGAATCAGAATTGGGAAAACAGATTCCATACAATTATCTCCCCGGATTATCAGCCCCACTGAGAGCTGCATTGAGCGGTGTTGAAGATCAGAAACAATTATATGAAATGGTTGAACCTGGGAACCGGATTACCGGTGCCATTCCGGTGTTTCGCTACGAACCGACCAAACTTGAAACACAACCTGAAGTTGGCCAGCGAACGGTTATGGATGTTGAGCGTAATCTGGTGGGCGTTATTGTTTTCACAACAAAACATTTTCCCTGGGAATTCCTTCCCTTAAGAGAAGTTATGGTTTATATAATTCGATCTCTTTTAATCTTTACTCTGTTTGCCGGTCTCCTGGGCTCCTTTTTTGGCATGCTGACTGCAAATGGCCTGACCAATCGACTGACACTCGTCTCTCAAGCCGCGCATGACTGGTCACGTGGGAATTTTTCCGTAGCCGTACGTGATCCGAATGACGATGAATTGGGGAAGCTATCGAATGATCTGAATATCATGGCGGAGCAACTGGAAACCCTTGTTGACCGTCGGCAGGAATTGTCGGCTTTAGAAGAGCGCAACCGTTTAGCCCGTGACCTCCATGATAGTGTCAAACAGCATGCCTTTGCTGCCTCTGCACAGCTTGGTGCAGCCAGAGCCCATTATGATAACAATCCCGAAAAGGCATTCGACCACTTACTTGAAGCGGAAACCCTGGTGGGTAAAGTGCGGCAGGAATTATCGGATCTTATCCAGGAGCTGCGTCCTGTTGAATTAAAAGGAAAGGGTCTGGTCACTGCTGTCAGGGAATATGCTGAAGTCTGGTCCTGTCGTAACCATATTCGTATTGAAACACATATCAAGGGAGGGCGCTCCATCCAAATGGAAGCTGAAAAATCCATTTTCCGCATCCTTCAGGAGGCTTTGGCAAATGTTCTCTGGCATGCCCGTGCAGACCAGGTTGATTTGTTTCTAATTTACAAATCTGATTCTATGATTTTAATTATCCAGGATAATGGCATTGGCTTTGATCCCAATCATACCATTCAAGCCGGGATGGGATTGAGGTTTATGCAGGAGCGGGCCGAAATCATCGGCGGCGAATTAATCATCGATAGCCGTCCTGGTCATGGCACGAAGATCATGTTAATCTATCCTTATAAAATGATGGCGGTATAAATGGGCTCGAAAAATATTACAATTCTGGTTGTAGACGACCATGCGGTTGTCCGGCAGGGGCTCAGGGCTTATCTGGAATCTCAACCTGATTTTCACGTGGTCGCTGAAGCGTCCACGGGGCAGGAGGCTGTTAATCTGGCATCGGATTACCTGCCGGATGTCATGTTGATGGATCTTGTGATGAGTGGTATGGGAGGGGTTGAAGCCACCCGCAAGGTTAAGGATGTCACGCCCCGCACACAAATTGTCGTTTTAACCTCTTATCACCAGGATGAGTTTATTTTTCCTGCCTTACAGGCTGGCGCTATTTCATATGTACTCAAAGATGTGCTGATGGACGATCTGGCAGACGCAATCCGCAAAGCTGCCAGGGGGGAAGCGGTTTTGCATCCGCGTGTGGCAGAAAGGGTGATTAATGAGATCAATACGTCTAAAAATGGGATCTTTAATCCTTTTACTGAGTTGACAAACCGTGAGATGGAAGTTCTGCGCCTGATCGCCCGGGGGATGTCTAACAGCGAGATTGCTGAAGAATTGGTGATCAGTGAGAATACGGTTAAGGGCCATGTCAGTAACATCCTCAGCAAGCTCCAACTGGCGGATCGGACCCAGGCGGCAGTGTTTGCCTGGGAACAGGGCATGGTCCATAAAGATGAATAATCTCGGTTGTTAGAGAGAATA
>SKPR01000173.1 GCA_007119455.1 Candidatus Brevefilum sp.
GCTTTTTAAGTGAATTTCAGCGTATTCAATTAGCTAAATCTAAAATAGGCCTGCCAGCAGTAATCCGATTATCCCGGCACTGAAGGTGCAGGCTGTGTTAACCCAATCATTATTCAACCAGGGTAATCCCCGCTTTAACTTTGTTTTTGTCCCGCAGATGTGAATGGGATAACGTTCGGTTTCTTTCTGGCAGTTCGGGCAGTAGTAGACCGCCTGGATGGTCGCGCCCAAAAAAGAATCGATGAAAGAGCCCAGGACCCCACCTGCCACGATCACCAGAAACTGCCGGCCAGGTGAGGGTGTCCCAGCGGGCGTCCATCCGGCCAGGTTGCTGAGGACTGCCATCCCGGCCACCAACCCAGCCCCAGCCAGGGCGGCCAGTGATCCCACCAGACTGACGGCACCGGACGTCCCCTGGGGAACCCGCCGGAGGTCTTTCAACAAGATAGGACGGCGTGGGTTCAACACACCCAGCTCGGTGGCCCAGGTATCCGCATTGGCCGCAGCCAGGCTGGCTGCAAAACCCACCCACAATACGGGCTGCCAACCCTGGCCAAATCCTGTCTGCGCCGTGAAAAAATAAAACAACGCCATCAAACCGGAAAATGCGCCATTGGCTGCCACCTGACCGGCATCCCGGCGCGAGCCCTTGGCAAAATTCTGCCCCACCTGGGCTTTACGCTGTTTGAAGAGCTTTGAGAGAAAGCTAGAAGAAATAAAGAATGTCAGCAATACCGCTGCCCAGCCAACGCCCCCAAGCCCAAATACGACCGTGCCCAATAAACCGGCGGCCAACCCTCCGCTCTGATTAAGCGCCTGGCTCCGATACGCGACATATGCTATTCCGATCCCAGCCAGTAAACCCAACCAGAATTGTGTCATCAATCATCATCCCGTTAATATTGTCTGATTGTAACTACTCAGGCCGTTCTGCTGCTGAAGGCTGAGGCTTGCATGCTGAGCCGTTACGTCTGATCTACCTATCCTCTGCCAAAAAACACCCGGACTTGATTAAAGCGCCAGTAATAAGCCTGCTACCAGCAGTATGAAACCGGTCAAGGCCGAGTTTCCCCAGAGCATGTAGGCTGCTATTTGCAGTTTCCCACCACGTCTGAACAAAAATAGCCCAAATACCTGGTTGAACAAAAAAACGAACCCGTTCAGGATGGGCAATAAGAGCAAACGTTCAGCCGGTGCTGGAACACCGGGTTCAATCCACGCGATGGTATCGCGACCGGTGATGATGATCAGGACCGCCCCCAGCAAAAGCAAGCCAACACCCAGTCCGGCAAAGATCAATAACCGCGCTAATCTGTCTTTCCAGATCTGGCCGACAAAGGCTTTTGGATAAACGGATTGTGCATCCAGGGGCGTCAGGCTTCCTAATTCGCTCACACGCTGGAAAGCGGCCATGAACTGGTTAGCTTCAATTGGGGATATCGCAAAGACCTTCTCGCGAGTGGCCACAAGGATCATATGGGACAAATCTGAAGACATAAATTCAACCTGGCCAAGTTCGGACACATTTCGTGTTCCGAGGATGGCCCCCGGCCAGCGAAACCAGGGTAGGGGCAGGCGAAAACCAAGCTCTGTGGCCGGACGGACCCATTCGATGTCAACCAGGGGGATTTCCTCCCGCCGGAGCCCCCAGCGGATCATCAGTCCATTGCGTCTGAGGACATAAATCGCATTGTTCAAAGCATATAAACGGTAGATCAAGAATGGTAAAGGTGAAAATATCGCCAGAGCAATCAACATATTGAAAATAAAGCCTACCCCGGTCGGTGATTGCGACGCACGGAAAAAGAAATAACCGCCTGCCAGAAGGGAAAGCAGGGCTGCACCACCCTGGAAGATTAAGCCCGTTCGGCCTGGGGGATGAAATTCATAAGTCATGGTTGTCATTGCTCAGAGGGTTTCTTCTGCAGCAACCAGGGCATCGGCCATCTGCTGGCAGACGGTCGCCACCTCAGCTTCCGTCATTTTTCCTGAAAAAGGTAATGCCAGGCTGCGTTCACCCAGGTCTTCCGTGATGGGGAAGTCGCCAGGCTGATAACCAAACATCGATACCATATAAGGTTGCAGGTGAATGGGCGAGAAATAAGGCCTGACCGGCACACCGCGCGATTTTAGAATCTGCGCCAGGCGATTGCGGTTTATGGCGGGGTCAATGCGGACCACGTAAACAAACCAGCTCATCCGGTTCGTATGGTCAACAAGCTGCGGCGGCCTGACTGCGTCAATATTCGCCAGGTGTTTTTTATACCATTCGGCCACCTGTTCACGCTCCTTGAGGAGTGCGTCAAGGCGTGAAATCTGCGACAGCCCCAGGGCTGCGCTCATCTCATCAAGCCGGTAGTTGTAACCTAGATGGGTATGTTGAAGCCAGGTATCCCCAGGAGCCCTTCCCTGGTTACGCAGGGCGCGCATGAAATCCGCTGCTGTGTCATCATCCGTGATGATCATGCCCCCTTCGCCCGTGGTGATCTGCTTATTGGGATAAAAGGCAAACACACCATAATGGCCCAAAGTCCCGGCCAGGCGGCCCTGGTATTCTGATCCAAGGGCTTCGCAAGAGTCCTCAATCACCGACAGATCATACTGACTTGCAATGGCC
>SKPR01000170.1 GCA_007119455.1 Candidatus Brevefilum sp.
AAGGTGTGACCATAAAACAAAACCTGGATGAAGTCCAGACGGTTGCCTTCTCGCTGGCCTTTGTTATCCGGCAGGATGAACTGGACACCATCTCTCGAGGGATTGTTGAGAAAACAAGCGAAGATGCCATCGTGTGGTTTGCCTATCCCAAGAAAAGCTCTAAAAAATTCACGTCCGAGATCAACCGTGATGCGGGTTGGGCCGTTTTAGGTGAGCTGGGTTTCGAGCCGGTTCGCCAGGTGGCAATCGATGAAGACTGGTCCGCCGTCCGCTTTCGCCAGGTGAGATTCATTAAAAAGATGGTCAGGGATGAAAGTATGGCGTTGTCGGAAGAGGGAAAGAAGAAAGCTGGGAAAAGCAAGGATGATAAATAATGGTACTGACTTTTTTACACAAGGTAGTGGGTACCAGATACCAGTGACCCGTCCTGAACGACTTTTACAGGGTTTAATTGGTAAAAGAGAACACATCACACAGCCACAGAAAATTCAATCACAGGGCTTGAGGCGGGTTCAATCCACTGAGATCAGGGTGGGCAGGTTAGCCATTGAGGTTTGAAATTTCTTGATGACTGATGATATAATTTTTGCAATTATGGCCTGCTTTATCTTATTTTGAGACCTGATTGTCACGAAACTAATTGTGGTGTAAATTTCTGATAAATTGACAAGGAGTAATCGCAATGGAAGAAAACAAATTTATCGCAGCCAGCACTTTAATTATTCACAGAATGATTTCACGCAGCATCAATGTGGCAGTTACAAGAGCAGAAGAATTCAGTCAGCAAGGGTTTGAGGATGAGGGTTTGGAAGAGGGTTACACCAAGTATTTAACATGCCTGATGAAAAACCTGGAACACCATCATCTTGTTGAAGACGAGATCATGTTCCCATTCTTTCAGGACAGGCTGCCCAACACACGGTTTGACCACCTGGTAGAAGACCACCATAAAATCACGGCGCTAATCGAAGCGGTGAATTCTAAACTGGCCGATGGTGAGGGTGAAACAACCATGAAGGGCCACATGGATGAAATTCTCCCGTTGATGACGAATATCAGCGACCTCTGGTTTGATCATATCGAATATGAAGAGGATATTTTTATCAATATTGCTGATGATTTTGTTTCACAGGATGAGAGCCTGGCATTGCTGGGAAATATTGACGATTTTCGTAATGATCTTTTTGAACCATTTTCTCTCACATTGCCTTTCATTCTATTCAATCTCGAACCTGATGATCGGAAAATCATGGCAATGGAGTTGCCCCCAGAATTTACAGAAGAACTTATCCCACATGTCTGGAAAGAAGAGTGGGAATCCATGTCGCCTTTTTTTGTGGATGATGTGAATGGATAAAGGGTGAATCCCATTCTGCTTCGCTTCAGAGATAACGTCAGGGAGTGGAGCGTGAAGGTTTGACCCGTTTGTGAATTTTATCTGCGGCAAGCTTGCCGGTGATCAATGAAATCGGCAACCCTGAGGGGCTGTAGGTCCACTGGCCAGCCTGGTAGATATCCGGGAGCGGTGTATTGACTGCATTGGCAATCCGCACCAAGCGGTTCTCGGCTGGCATAGGCTGATTACTGAAAGACCAGCCCGTAATGGCGCCATAGCTGTTCCCGGTCAGCTTCTCGATAGTGAGAGGTGTCGAGCTGAAACGGTCGATGACCGAAGCAGCCAACCCGGGGTAGATTGAATGATCCAGGGTTTCAATCATCCGCTCAGCAACCAGCTCTCGGAAGGGCTCATCCCAGCCTTTATCTGCAATGGTTTTTGTGAGATGGTAATCAAATAAGACGCTGATGATCAGCCCCGCTTTCCCAGGTGGTGCCAGGGTGCTGTCACGCAATGCTGGGATTGAGATCTCGTAGGTCGTGTATGCAAAAAACCGATCAAGCCAGCTTTTAACATCGTTCCATGAGCCCGAAACCGGGGCTGGGCCGACCCTGGATTGGCCTGCACGGCTGGGGGTATAGAAAAAGTGACCGCTGGCAATTTGCCCAAAATAGTCTACATCCAGGTTGGACCTGAGGAAGACTGTCAGGACTGATTCATTCCCCCACATTCCCGTCAGGCGTGCTTTTTGTTCACGGATTGCCACACGATTTTTTTTACGGGTCAAAACCGCCTGATCGATGCGGTCATAGAGCATTTTCTGGTCAGCCGCCCACACCAGACCCCGGTATCCAAAGGCATCGCCCTCCCCCGTTTGCACCTCTTTTTTCTCAGGGTTGATGGACGTGACTTCTGCACCGGTTCTGATCTGACCGCCGCAGTTCAGGATGAAATCCTCCAGCTTGTGGATGAAACTGCCGGTACCACCCCTGGGGTAAGTGTAATCCCGGTAGAGGTTGAAATAACTCAACGCAAAATAAGCCGGGGTGTCGGTGAAGAAATGCTGTGAGATGATATCCACCAGGGATTGGTTTTGAGTCAATGACTGCAGGTATTCACCCACAGGCCTGTTCCTGGCACCCAGTTTGCCCACAGTGACCAGATATTTAAACATCCAGGGGAAGACTTCTTTGATGAAGTAATCACGGTCTTCCTTTAAATCGAGGAAAAGGGGGTTGTCGATCCCGTACTGGATTTCCA
>SKPR01000249.1 GCA_007119455.1 Candidatus Brevefilum sp.
CCAACCACCCCAGGTAAAGTTTTCCAAATCCAGTGAGCTTGCTTGCCCTGGAATCATTGGAATTAGTGCCAGCAGCATGGCGATGGCCATGAGTGCGCCCAGGGATTTGAATAAAATTCTCTTGGTTTGCATCGTGCTTATCCTCCGTATTTCATCATGAGTTAGTTTGCGCACGGTGGCCGCGGTGCCCAGGGCGGAGTCCGCCCCGGGTGATGCGACCTGCTAGGTTTTTGTTGTGTGGTTTTTGCTTGCTCGCCAGCGACCCGGCAGGTGTTGAAGCTGGAATGCTTCCCCGAAAT
Source organism: Candidatus Brevefilum sp. (assembly GCA_007119455.1). GTDB lineage: Bacteria > Chloroflexota > Anaerolineae > Anaerolineales > Anaerolineaceae > Brevifilum. The sequence continues at coordinate 300 of SKPR01000249.1, forward strand.
TGGACCTGTGCCGTATCGCTGGTGTGACCGGATGGACGCTGTCCCCGCTGGTGGGCCTGTTCCCACCCTGGCTCCGCATGGCGGATGCCAGGGTTGTGCGCCTGGGAAACCTGCTGCCCGAGCGATGTGCGCCGCCGGCCGTCACATTAACCGTCTGGTTGCGTGTTTACGTTTGCCCCTGTTCCACCTCCTTTTTGCGGCCTCCGGGCTTCCCAAGCTGCGGGCGCCCGTCAGGCCGTGGTTGTAATGATGATGATGCGGTTAATTTTTCAGCTTATCATATCGGATGAATCTCACCCGATTAATCAAAAAAGCCGGCCTGGGATAGGTCAGCTTTAACAACACGTGTGAAATAACAGCCGGTAATGGCGGAAAGTTGATAATTGGTTTGGTGTCGATCGTATGCCCCTGCGGTCCCCATAGTCGATATCTTGTCGCTTTCGTTAGTGTAGTCGGCCCCGATGAACGATAAGGGTTTTCTGGTCGTTGAGTCCACCACAGTTAAAGACCAGATGAATGTGTTATCTATTCTATACGAGGTTTGAAAATTTTGCAAGGGGGAATGGGGAGTGGGAAATGGTGAATGGAGAATGGTGAGTGGTGAATGGGGATTGGGTATTAGGTATTGGGACTTAGTGAATGGTGAAGGGTGAATGGTGAGTGGTGTTCCGTCCTGATACCTGATTGCCCGGTCACCTGGTCAACGACAAAAATCTTTACCGGCGGGCGGGAAGGCACCACCCGCCCTACTCAGAAAAAAAGCGCCCGGTTTGGACGCTTTGATTAATGGACCCAGAGGGACCTGCGGCCCCCGGCTTCTCACTGCCAATGAGACATTCGCCCAGGCAATAAAAAAAGCGCCTGATTTAGACGCTTTAATTAATGGACCCAGAGGGATTCGAACCCTCGACCTTCTCAATGCCATTGAGACGCGCTCCCAACTGCGCTATGGGCCCTTGATTATTCTGGTTCCCATTGGCGCTCCCAACTCCCCATGAGGGGACGATGTGCGCTTATGGGCCCTTGATTATTCTGGTTCCCATCGGCGCTCCCAGCTCCCCATGTGGGGACGATGTGCGCTTATGGGCCCAAAACAAATCTTCTTGCGTACCCCGTGCCCTGCCTGTTGATTAAGCCGGGGCACTAAAGTGGACCTGGAGGGATTTGAACCCTCGACCTCCTCAGTGCGATTGAGGCGCGCTCCCACTGCGCTACAGGCCCCTTCTTTCAGGGTGAAACGATTTTACCTGTGAGGGGGGTTTCTGTCAAGATATGGGTTTATGGCGCAGGGCAAAGTTAAAATGTCCTAATTTTTTGCTGTACCTGGTTTTCCGTAACGATTGTGGTTCTTCCAGGTTATCACTATTATGCAAACCACACAAATCATAATATTAATCATCGCCTGTATTTTGGCTTATTTGATCGGTTCAATCCCGGTAGGATTTCTGTTAGCAAGGGCTGAGGGTGTCGACATCCGGCAGAAAGGCAGCGGAAGCACCGGGGCAACCAACGTCACCCGGATATTGGGTTGGAAACAGGGGGTGGTGGCCGGTGTTTTCGATTTCCTGAAAAGTTTTTTGCCGGCATTGATAGCTCAACGGATCTTTCACCAAAACTGGGCGATCTTGATCGTTTCACTGGTGCCGGTTTTTGGGCATATTTTCCCACTCTGGCTTAAGTTTAAAGGGGGTAAAGGCGTGGCCACAATTTTTGGATTGCTGGCTGCTTATTTTGGTGTGATCCCATTTTTGATATTTCTGTTGTTTTGGCTGGCTGCGGTTAAATTGATCAGGTTGATGAGCCTGGTCAACCTGGTGGTGGCACTTTTCCTGCCGGTCCTTTTCTGGGTCGTTTTCAGAGACCTGCCTCATCTGCTGTTTGGTTCTACCCTGACCCTGATTATCTGGTGGAGCCATCGTGAAAACATTCGACGTTTGCTGGCTGGTGAAGAGAACCGGCTGTGATCCCTCACGAACTGGCGGCTGGTGAATAATGCCTGTTTGGGTCGATCCATATCAACAATGCTTACGGCTGCTGAATCCGCTACATTTAAAGGCATGAGACTGTGAAGGGGATCCACCGTCTTTCATGTTTTCTGTTTGCTGGTCGAACAACCAGCCCGTCAGACGGTTTCTGGCCCTGCACAGTCTCTGTGTTTGATTGTTTCGCCTGAGGGGCGGACCGAGCTGCCTGAAATAAGTGTCCGGCCTACTCGATCCAGCCCTGTTCTTTGAACGGGCCACGCAATTTTTCTTTGATCGCTTCTTTGTCCGTAAAATTGGTGATACCCACGACCACAGGCGCTTTCCCCTCAAAATCTTCTGTGTGCATTTTTTGTCCGATGATCACATCCGGTTTCTCACCGCGGGCAGAGCTGACATCCGTGGCAACGACTTTGGCTTCGACGCCCAAATCTTCCAGGGCTTCTTCAGTCGTCATCCGCAGGATGAGGCTGCTGCCCATGCCCACGCCGCAGATTGCGATCACGTAGAGGGGTTCGGCATTTGATTTTGTCATATTGGTTTATTGTCCTTTATTGTGTTATTGCCCGACTTCACAATCGGATTGCCCGACTTCACAATCGGATTGTCCGACTATTCAGGCGGGGTGTCCGACTTTTCAGGCGGGGTGTCAGCCTCTTCTCTTTTGAAAGGCACCTCACCCGTTGGCTCCTCTTCAATGGCTGGAACGGTTTTCTTCAAGATGATCAACCAGATAAAGAAGATCACAACGACGGTGCCCGTGACTGCCCAGATCCCGGCTGTGGGGGCCAGACCGGCGAAGGGAATGTTGATCAACATCAGCAACCAGGCGATCACATACCAGTCCGGGTCGGCCAGGGTGGCCAGTTCGGGGGCCGTTTGACCAAGCATTGGCCAGGTCACAGCCTGTCCGACAGCCAGGAAAAGGCCTGCAAGGGCGCCGGCCAGGACTGCCCCACGCCAGCCGCCGGTTACATTGCCGAAGACGGCAGCACCGGCTGGTATGAAGAACAGCATGATCATGGATGGGACCAGCACAAAGAACCCTGTGGCGGCAAATATCCCCATCATAATCAGGAACACCACGATCGCTGAGACAAACCCCAGCATCACGGCGATTTCACCAAAGGGGAAGACCGTCGGCACGTCCAGGGCTGGGCGAGATTTGGGCAGCAACTTCCCACTGATACCTTTGAAGGCAGGTACAATTTCAGCCAGGAACATCCGCACACCATATAAGAGGATGGCGATGCCCGCTGCAAAACGGATAGCCGAGATGAATCCCCACACCCATGGATGAATATCGGGATCAAATTCGGCTGCCTGTTCTGCCAGCACATTCGGTTCAGCAAATGTCATCGCAAGCAGCATGATGATGGCGATGATCAGGGCTGTGGAAACGTTCACATCCTTGAAAAACCTGAGCTGTTTGGGAAGTTTGAGTTTCTCAGTGTCGTGTTCTTCTCTTGAACCCACCAGGCTGCCCAGTTTGCCACCGATGTAGTAAGAGATGGAGCCAGTATGGCCCATGCCCCAGTCGGTCGTTCCGATCACTTTTCGCATCAGTGGCGCCAGATAAAGCGGCTGGATGGTCCAGTACGCCGCAACGATGATCGAGCCCGGCAAGACCAGGGCCCATTGGCCCAGGTCGCCAAATAGCTCAACCAGAACGGCTGTCACCAGCACCGAGATCCAGAACATCAGGTGCCCGGTCAGGTAAACATAATTGGTTTTAAAGACCGCCACTGCAAGGATATGGATGAAGAACGCCACAGCAATGACGAGCGCCACAATGCCTCCGAATTCACCTAAAAAATCCCCCAGGGTGGCAGCAGCCTCAGGCGGTTCCAGCCCCACTGCGTTGGAGACAATTTCCTGAAAGGACACGAGCCCTTCAATAAAGATATCTGTGCCGGCCAGCAGGATATAAATCCCGATGGTCGCTCTTAATGTTCCTGCCACGATTTCATCGATGGGCTTCTTCTGCAACAACAGGCCGATTAAGGTGATCAGACCAATTAGAATGCCGACCTCATTGAAGATATTGTTTGCCAGAAATTCCAATATATTGGTGAGTACTTCCATAATTTGTAACCTCCTTTTTACTTATGAAATGAATTGGACTCTGTAAAATATTAATCCTGACCCTTATCACCTCCTGATTATTAATGTTTTAATGTGACAGCAAAAATATTGACTTAAGTATTTTTTTAATTTTTATGGGAGTCAACAGGGGATGCCAAAAAATTCATCCTGTTTGTTATGTTTTCAAATCGTCCTATGCTGAGATCCTTAACGAAGACGCATGTAAAAATGAGGCTATGGGATGAACCTGCCTGAAGATCTGCTTTCCCCGAAGGCTGTTTAAGGTTTATTTTCAGGCTATTGGATGATCAGATCATCGTGATAGAGGGTGGTTTTATGGATGATTGATCAGAGATCTATTAATGAAGGTTGTGTTCACTGGCTGATGACCCGGTACCGTTCTGCCATAATCGCCCGCCCCCGCCCGCCAGGTAGTTCCGCAGGGCCAGACGAACTTCTGTCTTAGCGCGCCAAAATACGCTGATTTGTGAGGCATAGCATAAGACGGACTCCTGCCAGGCTTCCAGGGCCTGTTCCCCCAATGGCCGGGCTAATCTGGTAAGGCCGTGCCAGATCGCCTCACGCCGGTCGAAGGCATCCAGGATGTAAGGATAGTCCCCGTAGACAAAACCGGTTGGCCGACTCAGTTCAACCGCCCTGACAACGGCCTGGTGATCGATGTGTCCCCCCAACCCCATCGGGGCGATCAACCGGGCATCATCCGGGACTTCGCTTGCCAGCATGGCCCGGATGGCGTCCACCAGATGAGGTTCGGGCGCACGGCTGAATAACGCCCGCTTATCCATCACGATTGGTTCACCGGAATGCGGATCACGGCGGTAGATGGCATCCGGCCAGTGGAAGTGACGTGGTGCGGCATTCAGGACCTCACACGCTGCCCCGTCCTCGCTGAGCCGCATCCGGATGGCTTCCTCCCCCGACTTACCCCAGGCATGGTGGTTCTGTTGGGCAAAGGCGGAGTAGTTTTCATCAGGGGGGAAACCGGCCATCAGGGTCCAAATTTCCACCCGATGACCTTCTCTGGACAGATCCCAAACCAGCCCGCCGCAGGAGAGGGCCACATCGTCAAGGTGAGGTGAGAGGAAGATGTAATGCTGCAGTTTCATAAGGTCTTTTTTTCGTTATCGTCGTTGTCAGATTTGCCTGAGGTCTAAATTTTAATCACGCTAGCGCCTGTGTTTTATCACCTTGATGTTGATTGATGTTGAACAGCAAAGGCTTCATTGGCGATGATTGTATTTTTACGGCATTATGGTTGCCCGGTTTCGGCATAAATATATTGGGCGACCTGGAACCCGAGGGTCACCCTGGATTCATGGATGAGGAGTTCAACGGTTTGGTTAATGTCTGAGATATCCGTCACTTCGGCAATAACCCCTGGGGAAATTTCCTTTTCGGCGAAAAATTCGATCACCGCAGGTTTTTGTTCTGCAAAGGTGTGGATCCGGCGGATTATGACACGTTGGCCTTGATCCAGTTCGGTCAGCCGTTTCCATCCCGCTGCCAGGTGTTCGTACCCCGGAAAGGGGTTGCCGTGGGGGCATAGATGCGGATTGCCCAATACCTCGGATAGCCGTTCCTCCAATGTGAGGGATATGGCGTGTTCAATTGCGTGGGCTTCCTGGTGGGTCTCATGCATTGGAAGACCCAGCAGATCAACCAGCAGGCACTCCACCAGCATGTGCCGGCGCAACACCGAACGGGCAGCCTCACGGCCCGCTGCTGTCAGGGAAATGTCACCCCGGCCCCTGTTGATGAGCCACTGATCGCGTTCCATCCGCTTAACCGTCATCGCCACCGTTGCCGGGGTGACGTCCAGCAACTCTGCCAGCCTGGCGGAAACGACTTCACCATCGTCTCTTTCCATCACATACATGAACATCAAGTAGTCTTCAACCGTATGGGTGGGACGTTGTGAGGTTTTCGCTTCTGGTGTTTCGGCCATGCGTATCACTTTTGATGTGTATTAGAATTGACTAATATATCAAGTTAACATATACTAATACCGCAAATCGACGATCTCTATCATCGATTTTAACACAAATCAACGATCCCTCCATCATAGACGAACACCAGAGAGGTTTTAATTGTTTAAAAAGAACATATTCATAGCGATCATTTTGGGAATATTTTTGTTGGCCGCCTGCAGCCCCGGGGGTTTAACATCTGATCCGGGGTCCGGATCGGGTGATCCCGCAGACGATGCCAGATTGGTGATCTACTCAGGGCGATCTGAGGCTTTGCTCCAACCGGTTTTGGAGGCCTTCAGTGAGGCTTATCCCGAAATCGAAATTTCTTTAAAAGCAGGAAGCAATAGCGAATTGGCGAATGCCATTCTCGAAGAGCAGGCCAACCCCCAGGCTGATGTTTTTATCACCACTGAGGTTTTTACGGCCCAGGCCCTGGCCATGCAGGGTGTCTTTCAACCCTACCAGCCGGAAGCTGCAATTTCATTTCCCACTGGCTATGTCAGCCCGGACAACTTATGGGTCGGTCTGACCATGCGAGCCAGAATCATCATGTACAACACCGATCTGGTCTCTGAATCAGAGGTGCCAACTTCAATTGATGCATTAACGGATGAAGTCTGGCGGGGGCAGGTTGCGACCACCAGCTCGACCAATGGTTCGATGCTGGCCCAAATTGCTTCCATGCGCCAAATCCTGGGCGATGAAGCCACAGAAGCCTGGCTGCGTGATCTGATCAATAATGACACCACCTTCTTTGGTGGTCATACGGATGTGCGCAAAGCGGTTGGTGCCGGCGAGTTTGCTCTGGGGTTGGTCAACCACTATTATTACCACCTCCAACTGGCAGAGGGCAGCAATGTCGGTGTGGTCTACCCGGATCAGGGCGAGGATCAGATCGGTTTGCTGACCAATGCCACAGCCGCTGCCGTCATCCGTGATGCAAATAATCCCCGTTCAGCAGAGACCTTCATTGATTTCCTGCTATCAGAAACCGGGCAGCGGCTATTTGCCGAACAGAATTACGAATATCCCATACTTTCAGGGGTCGCGACGCTTGCTGAAATTCAACCCCTCGACAATTTAGCGGTGGCTGAAATCAATGTAGCCCTGGCTGCTGAAGACCTGGATGAAACTTTTGATCTGATTGATCGGGTGGGAATGCCTTAAACCGATGAAGGAGCTTGATCGCCCATTGATTCAACCCCGGAAAAGTGTTTTCCTGACGAAAGCCAGGTCAGCTTACCAGCAACATCTGGGAAAGAAACGAATCCCGACCTGGCTGATTGTTATGGGTGTCCTGGTGGCTGCCCTTGCCGCAGTTACCCCGTTTTATATTCTGTTAAGGATGTTTGGGGCTGACGGTTCAGCATGGCTGAGGCTATTACAATCCCGGCTGTGGGTCTTGATGGGCAATACGCTCATGCTGGTCTTTGCTGTAACGGGCGCGGCGACCATCATCGGCGTTGGCCTTGCCTGGTTAACTGAACGGAGTGATTTACCCGGCCGCAAGATTTTTCGCTGGTTGTTTGCCCTTCCCCTGGCGATCCCGGCTTATATCGGCGCCATCATCCACCTGGCCCTGTTTCGACCCAGGGGCGGACTGGTCCCGCAGGCACTTGAAACCTGGTTTGGGTACACCGGGCGCACGCCTTCACCGACCGGTTTTGGGGGCGCTTTTTTCATTCTCACGCTGTTCAGCTTTCCCTATGTTTATTTATTAAGTGGGGCCGCCTTTCGATCCCTGCATGCCTCACTCGTGGAATCTGCCCGGATATTGGGCTGCCGGCCCTGGAAGGCGTTTCTCTCCGTGGTTGTGCCCGTCATGCGACCAGGGATCACGGCAGGGGCTTTGCTGATTGCCCTGGACATTCTGGCTGAATATGGGACAGTGGCCCTATTGCGCTTTGAAACATTTTCTTCGGCGATCTTTGTTCAGCTATCAGGCCGTTATAACCGGTCAGCTGCCGTGGTTTTAAGTGGTGTGTTGATCCTGCTGGCATTTTTGTTCTTATGGGCTGAATTACGCCTGAACGGACGGGCACGCTTCACGCAAATAGAAAGCAACTGGCGAGAATCCCGGCTGACACCCCTCAATCATTGGAAAATCCCGGCATTTCTGGTGGGATCTGCCATTGTTTTCGCCAGCCTCGTGGTTCCCCTTGGAATCCTGACGCATTGGAGTATTGCAGCGCTGTCCGATTATGCTGCTTTTTCATCCATTGTTCGCACCGGTTCCCAGACTTTTGGAAATTATATCGTCAACAGCCTGTCAACCGGATTACTGGCTGCCGGGATCGCCGTGATTCTGTCCCTGCCTGTTGCCATTTTCGCTGTCCGTTACCCGGGGAAGATGTCCCGGCTGCTATCCCAGATGTGCCAGGTCGGTTACGCCATCCCCGGTGTGGTGACGGCTTTGAGTGTGGTTTTGCTCGTCAACCGGTTGCTGCCGTTTTTCTATGCCACACCCCTGGTGCTGGTTTTGGCCTATGTTCTGCGCTATCTACCGCAGGCTGTCCGGTCAAGCGAATCCGCGTTGAACCAGGTTTCACCCTCCCTCGAAGAAGCCTCCCGCACACTGGGCAAGACACATGGGGACACATTTTGGAAAATCTCGCTGCCGCTGATCATGCCGGGACTGTTAGCCGGGGGCGCCCTGGTGTTTCTCAGTTCAATCAAGGAACTGCCGGCAACTTTACTGCTCCGGCCAGCCGGGTTTGACACGCTGGCGGTGAGAGTCTGGATGTGGTCGCATGATGGTTTTTATCTGCAAGCTGCACCAGCGGCGATATTCCTGGTGCTCATTTCGATTATCCCCCTGGCATTATTGCTCCGGAAAGTGCAGGCATTTCGATGAGCGCTTTGACGGTTAAGAACCTGGAAAAAATATTCGATGATGCCAGCTTCCCGGCGGTATGTGACGTCTCTTTCATGATGCGGCCGGGGGAGATTCTTTCCCTCTTAGGCCCAAGTGGCTCAGGGAAGACGACGATTCTGCGGGTGATTGCCGGGCTTGAGCAGCCTGACGCAGGTGAGGTCTTCATCAACCAGCAAAAGGTTTCTGGCAAGAATTGTTTTGTGCCGCCTGAAGACCGGGGGGTTGGCATGGTATTTCAGGATCATGCCCTTTTCCCGCATCTGACCGTAGAAAAAAACCTTGCATTTGGACTGAAACAGAAGAAATCTGAGCATATGCGGTCCAGAGTCAGTGAAATGCTGCGATTGGTCAACCTGGAAAAATACGCCCGGCGATATCCCCACGAATTATCGGGTGGGGAACGCCAGCGGGTTGCCCTGGCCAGAGCCCTGGCTCCTGAGCCTGTTCTGGTTTTGATGGATGAACCTTTCAGCAGCCTGGATACCGATTTGCGGATTGCCATGCGTGAGCAGGTCAGAAGTCTGTTAAAAAAGCTTGAAGCAACGGTGATATTTGTGACCCACGACCAGGATGAAGCTTTGTTCATGGGAGACCGGGTCGCCGTCATTCACCAGGGGCGCCTGGAACAGATTGGGACGCCGGAAACGGTCTTTCAGAACGCAGCATCACGGTTCGTCGCGGAATTCATGGGCGGCAGCCAATTTATCCCGGCC
>SKPR01000172.1 GCA_007119455.1 Candidatus Brevefilum sp.
ATGTTGATCGTGATGCCCCGCTCTTTCTCCTCCGGCGCATTGTCGATCGAGTCGAACGCACGATAATCAGAATAACCCTTCATCCCCTGTACCTTGGTGATCGCCGCTGTCAGCGTGGTCTTCCCATGGTCAATGTGACCCATGGTTCCTACGTTGAGGTGCGGCTTTGAGCGATCAAATTTCTCCTTGGCCATTTTTATAAATACTCCTATATCTCATTAATATATCTTGACTAGCTTCCAGTTATTTTCTTCATTACGGCCTCAGAAACCGGCGCATAATGATCAAATTCCATTGTAAACACACCACGCCCCTTGGTCGAAGAGCGCAACTCGGTTGCGTATCCGAACATCTCAGAAAGCGGTACTTCTGCATGAATCGCCTGGGCATTGCCAGGTCTCAGGTCCATACCGAGCACATTGCCGTGACGGGAATTGATGTGTCCCAACACCTCGCCCGTATGGGCTTCAGGTGTGATCACCTCCACCTTCATGATCGGTTCAAGTAATACAGGCTTCCCACGCGGCACACCTTCACGAAATGCGAAGATGGCAGCCATGCGAAAAGCCATATCACTGGAATCGACTTCATGGGAGGAACCATCGAGCAGGGTCACCTTGATATCTGTCACGGGATAGCCTGAAATCACACCACTTTCCACCGCCTCACGCAAGCCTTTTTCAACTGCAGGGATAAACTCCTGGGGGACCGCGCCACCGCGGACTTCTTCATCAAACACAAAACCGGAACCGCTTTCCAAAGGTTCAAGCCGCAGGACAACATGCCCATACTGACCGTGGCCGCCAGTTTGTTTCACAAATTTATACTCAACTTCGGGAACAGTACGCGTGATGGTTTCATGATAGGCCACACGCGGGTTACCTACATTGGCCTGGACTTTAAATTCGCGGAGCATCCGGTCTACCAGGATGTCTAGGTGAAGCTCACCCATGCCTGAAATGATCGTCTGACCGGTTTCTTCATCCTGCCTGACGTTAAAGGTCGGGTCCTCCTCAGCTAATTTTTGGAGCGCAATACCCATTTTATCCTGATCAGCAACGGTTTTTGGCTCAATGGCCACAGAGATGACTGGTTTCGGGAAGGTGATGGATTCAAGCACAACCGGGTTTGACGGATCGCAGAGCGTGTCACCGGTATAGGAACCTTTTAAACCCAAAATGGCACCTATATCGCCCGGACCGATCTCGTCGACATCTTCGCGGCGATCGGCATACATGCGCAGTAAACGCCCCACCCGTTCCTTTCGGTCCTGGGTGGCATTGTGATACGTTGAACCCTTTTTGACCTTACCTGAATAGACCCGGATATAAGCCAGCCGGCCGACATAGGCATCCGTGACGATCTTGAATACCAGGGCCGACATGGGGGCATCATCCTGCGGTGGACGGGTAACCGTCTCTTCGGTTTTTGGGTGAGTCCCAACCACATCAGCGACTTCTAACGGTGAGGGCAGGTAATCCACCACAGCATCTAAGAGAGGTTGCACACCCCTATTTTTTAAAGATGAACCACAAAACACAGGTGTGATTGTGTTGGCCAAAACACCTTTGCGAAGCGTTGTTTTGAGCTCGTCCAGGGTTAATGTTTCACCCTCCAGGTATTTGAGAGTCAGCTCATCGTCAAGCTCGGCAATCCGCTCAACCAGTTCTGCACGGGCGGCTGCGGCCTGATCCAACAGATCTTCAGGAATATCGGTGTAACGGGGTTCACTGCCCAGCTCATCATCAAAGTAGATGGCCTGGTTGGCCAGTAAATCAACCACACCACTGAAGCTTTCTTCCTTACCAATTGGCAATTGCATCGCCAGGGGACGAGCACCCAGGCGCTCTTCAATGGAAGCGAGGGTATTCTCATAAGAAGCACCGACACGGTCCATTTTATTGGCAAAGCAAATGCGGGGAACATCATACCGGTTTGCCTGGCGCCAAACCGTTTCACTCTGAGGCTCTACGCCCTGGACAGCATCGAAGACAACAATTCCGCCATCGAGCACGCGCAAAGAACGCTGCACCTCAGCCGTGAAATCAATGTGGCCCGGTGTGTCGATGATATTAATTTTGTAGTCTTTCCAAAAGGTGGTGACGGCAGCCGAAACAATGGTGATCCCCCGCTCACGTTCCTGCTCCATCCAATCAGTAACCGTCGTCCCCTCGTCGACTGAGCCAAGACGATATGTTTTACCCGTATAGAACAAAATCCGCTCTGTGGTGGTGGTCTTACCGGCATCAATATGCGCGATAATACCGATGTTACGGTATCGCTCGAGTGGATAGTCTCTGTCAGACATCACAAATCATCCCGGAAAATAAATCGCCAGCTACACTAGGGTTAAATTCTGAAATGAGAAAACGCACGGTTGGCTTCAGCCATCCGGTGCGCTTCTTCACGCCGTTTGAAGGCAGCGCCAGAATTCGTGGCAGCATCCATCAGCTCATTGGCCAGTTTTTCAGCAAAGGACTTGCCCGGTCTATTGCGGGCAGCGGTGATGATCCAGCGCATGGCCAGGGTTTTCCGGCGGCTGGGATCAACTTCCATCGGCACCTGGTAGGTGGCACCACCCACCCGACGAGGACGAACTTCCATCATCGGTGAAACGTTTTTAAGCGCAGCATTAAACGTTTCAAGCGGTTCTTTACCTGTGCGTTCTTCAATCAAATCAAAGGCGTCATACAACAGCCTGGTGGCTGTGCTCTTCTTGCCTTTGATCATGATACGATTGATCATGTCCTGAACATCAACGCTGTCATAGCGAATGTCCGGTGAGATTTCTCGTTTTTCTGGTTTATATCTACGCGCCATTCTTACTCCTTACTTCAACAAAAACATACATTAAAATAGGGCAAAGCATTTTAACAATCCCCTATAAGACCGATTGAAATGCTTCGCCCTAACTTAAACGAAAGGTCGCTGGTTATTTGGGCTTCTTAGCGCCGTATTTTGAGCGGCCGCGAGCGCGGTCCTCAACACCAGTCGAATCCAATGTGCCCCGGACGACATGATAACGAACGCCAGGCAGGTCCTTGACACGGCCGCCGCGCACGAGCACCACAGAGTGCTCCTGTAATTGGTGACCTTCGCCAGGGATGTATGCCGTGACTTCCATATGATTCGTCAAACGCACACGGGCGATCTTCCGCAAGGCGGAGTTCGGTTTTTTCGGGGTCATGGTACGAACGACCGTGCAAACACCGCGTTTTTGCGGCGCACCTTTGGGTTGCTTGATACGTTTTTGCTTTTCCGAATTATACGTATACTGCAACGCAGGCGATTTGCTCTTCTTACTTTTTGATTTTCGGCCTTTACGTACTAATTGGTTGATCGTTGGCACAATTGCCTCCAAATCTATAAATATATCTTCTTCCAATAATGGAGGCCATCATCATCTTTCAAGATGGCCTCACAACTATACAATTTTTCCTCCAAAAGCTGGCCGGGCTATTTGGGCCAGTATGAAGGTGACGAGGGATAATTCTACCATGTGGTGCAGGGTGCGTCAAGGCAATTCCAGATGGAAGATTCACGCATTCCTTTTAGATATCTCGCCCAATACTGATCAAACCAGTTGGGGTATGCGGCACCTTCGCTCTATCTTCGTCTTTTCCGAATGTGACCACATCGCCATTATCCAAGACGCCCTCCACAGCCAGTCCAAGACTCTGCATTTCTTTGACCAGAACTTTGAATGCGGCCGGGATGCCAGGATCCTCGATGGGATCGCCCTTGACAATGGCCTCATAAGTGCTGACACGTCCAACCACATCGTCTGACTTGACCGTCAGCATTTCCTGCAGGGTATAAGCAGCACCATAAGCTTCCAGCGCCCAGACTTCCATCTCACCAAAACGCTGTCCACCAAACTGGGCTTTACCACCCAATGGCTGTTGCGTCACAAGGCTGTAGGGACCTGTGGAACGGGCATGGACTTTATCCTCAACCAGGTGGTGGAGTTTCAGAACCGTCATCAGGCCAACCGTCACCGGGTTGTCATAATACTCGCCCGTTTTCCCATCCCGCAATTTCTGTTTGCCCAGGATCGGCATCGGTTTGTCCACTTCATTCATTACTTTGCGGGCTTCTGCACGCAATTCTTCGATTGAGCGTTTCGGATCTACGTCTTTTCCAAAGGATTTAATCCACAACTGCAGACAGGCTTCTATCGCCCGGGTATCCTGATCGTGTTGCTCGCTGTATGGGACCGAATCGGTTTCAAAGGCTGTAATTCCATCCGGATCAAAACCTTCATCACGGAGAATTTCACGCATGGTTGAACGTCTGGCATAACGTTTGCTGGCTAAAAGCTCATAAACATCATAATCACGGTCACCCAGCCATTCTTCGAGGTACAGTAAACGCACCTCGTCTTCATCTTTGAAGAGTTCCGGATCAAAGTCTTCCATACCCTGCACCCAATCCCAGGCTTTTTGTGCTGCCTGATCCCAGGTATAGTCGATCAACCAGGCGCGGGCCAGTTCGGCTTCAATTTCGTACTCTGTGGCACCGTCAAAAACAGGGGTAATTGCCCGGAAGTCAAGCCGCTCTGCAGCCCAACCCAGGTGGACTTCCAACAATTGGCCCAGGTTCATACGCCCAGGAACACTTAACGGGTTGAGAATGACGTCGATCGGTCGGCCGTTGTCAAGGAAGGGCATGTCTTCCACGGGCACGACCATTGAAATTACGCCTTTGTTACCATGGCGGCCGGCCATTTTATCGCCTTCCGTGACTTTCCGGCGCTGGGCAACTGCCACACGCACCATCATATCCACACCGGCTTTAAGGTCGGCATTCTCCTCACGGGTGAAGACCTTTACATCAACCACAATGCCATGCTCACCATGGGGCATCCGCAGGGATGTATCTTTCACATCACGGGATTTCTCACCGAAGATCGCCCTGAGCAAACGCTCTTCAGGGGTCAATTCCTTCTCGCCCTTGGGCGTGATCTTACCAACCAGGATATCATTTGGACCAACTTCAGCACCAATCCGGATGATTCCGTGTTCATCAAGGTTACGGATCGCTTCCTCACCGACATTGGGGATGTCCCGGGTAATCTCTTCCGGCCCCAGCTTGGTATCACGTGCTTCAACCTCATGCTTTTCAATATGTACGGAAGTATAGCGATCTTCCTGTACCAATTTTTCTGAGAGCAGGATCGCATCCTCGAAATTGCCACCTTCCCAGGAAACGAATGCAACCAGCACATTTTGTCCCAGAGCAAGATTGCCATCCACAGATGAGGATGAATCACCAATGATCTGACCTTTTTTGATTTGCTGGCCTTTAATCACGGCCGGACGCTGGTCAATACAGGTGGACTGATTCGAGCGGCGGTATTTCTGGAGGGTGTAGGTGCGGATATTGCCATCGTTCTCACGAATCTGGATTGATCGTCCTGTGACCGAAACAACCTCACCCGCTTCTTGTGCCACAACGAGCTGACCTGAGTCCAAGGCAGAATAGGCCTCCATTCCGGTCGAAATGATCGGAATCTCAGGCCTCACCAACGGTACAGCCTGGGCCTGCATGTTTGAGCCCATCAGCGCCCGGTTGGCATCATCGTGCTCGAGGAAAGGTATCAACGCGGCACTCACTCCAACAATTTGCTGCGGTGCAACATCCATGAAATCGATCTGTTCAGGCCTTGCCAGTCTGAATCCGGAATGGAAACGGCAGGAAACACGCCTGACAAACTCGTTGTTTTCATCCAGGGGGGCATTCGCCTGGGCAATCACAAATTTATCTTCAGCATCGGCCGAGAGATACTGATAGTCTTCAGAGACGAAGGGGGTGACCAGGATCACATCAAGATCAAGTTTGGCAAGTTTCTTCGCCAGATCCTGATCAATCCGCTCACCGCTTTCTGCAACCACCTCATCTGTTTTAGGGTCTTTGACATCCTCTCGAAGCTGGCGGCCGACCAGATCGTCACCTGGTTTGAGGGACTTTTTGACCCGGCGGTATGGGGTTTCGATGAAACCGTATTCATTGACAGTGGCATAGGTGGCCATCCGGCCAATCAAGCCAATATTGGGACCTTCAGGGGTCTCAATGGGGCAAATCCGACCATAGTGAGTGTGATGGACGTCCCGGACATCAAAGCCAGCCCGTTCCCGACGCAGGCCGCCCGGTCCCAGGGCCGAGAGGGTGCGTTTGTGACGGAGTTCAGCAAGGGGGTTTGTCTCTTCCATGAACTGTGATAACTGGCTGGATCCAAAGAACTCGCGCAATGCAGCCACAACAGGCCGGATATTAACCAGGCTGGTTGGTGAAACCTGATCCTGGTCACGAATCGACATCCGTTCGCGGATGACCCGCTCCATCCTGCGCAAACCAACACGCAGCTTGTTCTGGATCAATTCACCAACAGTTTTTACCCGGCGGTTACCAAGATGGTCGATATCGTCCCCACGCTCAACACCATTGTTGATCTGGATCATCCGCCGCACTAACTTGACGATATCGGAGTTCGTGATGGTGCGATGGTTTATCGAGATTTCCTGGCCTAACTTCTGGTTTAATTTATAACGTCCGACTCTTTCCAGGTCGTAGCGGCGCTGGTCAAAGAGCTGCTCTTCAAGAAATGCCCTGGCATTATCGAGGGTCGGCGGGTCGCCAGGACGCAGGCGTTTAAAGAACTCAATCAGTGCAGCTTCAGCGATCGATTTCCCGTCTTCCAGATCCCAGGCGGGTTCCTGGTTAATTGAAGAGGGGATGAACAACCGGTCAGCGACGGTGTCAACATCATTGAAAAGCTCCATCAGCTCTTCATCTGTCCCCGTTTTTATGGGGCTGTCTTCACCCATGCCATCATCAACCATGGCCAGAGCGCGTAAAAATATCGTGATGGGTGTCGTGCGTTTGCGGTTAAACTTGATGATGATGTAATCATTTTTGCGGGTTTCAAACTCCATCCAGGCACCCCGATCAGGGATCATTTTTGCCGTGGATAGAAACCGGCCCGTGGCGCGGTCAACTTCCCGCTCGAAATACACACCCGGGGAGCGGATCAATTGATTGACCACGACCCGTTCGGTGCCATTAATAATGAAGGTACCTTTCGGCGTCATCTCAGGGAAGTCACCCATGAACAGATCCTGAATGATCGGTTCGGGAACTTCCTTACCCTGAAGCAAGACCCTGACATAAAACGGTGAAGCATAGGTCAGGTCACGTTCGAGGCATTCTTCGATGGTATATTTGGGTTCTTCATACCAGTACTTCAGCCCCCATTCTTCTGAAAAAGCATCACCGCTAGGAAAATAAAGCTGCATGCCCTTGTTGTACGATTCGATGGGGGAAATTTCAGCGAACAAACCATAAAATCCTTCTCGCTTAAGTCGCTCGAAGGAATCGATTTGAACCTGGATTAATTTGGGTAGATCAAGACCTAAGGGGATACGTCGGTACGATTTGGTGGGCAATAATTCTGCCATTCAACACTCCTGGTAAGCTCAAATTGCCGTTATCATTAAAATATTTCGTGTGTATTTAAATACAGCACTCAGCGCAAAGCGCAAGTTGTCATTATAACAAATTGGGTAGTGGAAGTCAAGCAAAGCTGGACATTTTAAGGTTAGGCCGAAATCAGGCCCGGCTGCTTTTAATCGCGTAACAGATCGGATTTACCACCTGTGCCAGGATTGGCCCAAGGATGGAAAGGAATAGGACGTATGCCGCTGAAAGTGCACCCAGCTCCGGTTCAACGCCCGCGACCACACCGAGACCTGCAATCAAGATCGAAAACTCACCATGGGTGACAAGGATTGTACCTGCGCGCAGGCAACTGACCTTATCCACACCTGCTCGGTTCGCTGACCACCAGCCAGACAGCAGCTTGGTGATCGTTGTTACCAGACCCAAACCTACTGCCGGCAAGAGAACAGGAGGTAATATGGCCGGATCGATCTGTAAACCAAAGAATAAGAAAAAGATTGCGGCAAATAAATCGCGGAGTGGACTGAGAATCTGACGGGTTCGATCGGCGATGGGGCCTTTTAAAGCAACACCCACCAGGAACGCACCTACGGGGGCTGAAATTTGTAATAACTGTGCGAAGCCAGCGACGAATAAAATCAACCCTAAGATGGAAAACAGAACCACTTCATCCGACTCGTGTTCGATCAGCCGACCGACGACTTTGCCATAATGGATTGCGACAAATAAAAGCACCCCAACCGCTACCAAGGCAATCAGCATGGAAATCGATGCTGTAGCAGGACTCTGTCCGGCCAAGAGCACGATTGTCAATGGTAGATAGAGCGCCATCACCAGGTCTTCGAATACCAGTATATTGATGACACTCGGCGTTTCTCCGTTACCGAGCCAGCCTTTTTCTGCCAGCAGCCGTGCGATCATCCCGGAGGAAGAAATATAGGTAACACCACCGAGTAGCCAGGCTGTCAGAGGCCCCCAACCCATGAGAAGCCCCAGGATGAACCCGGGGGGGAAGCTGAAAAGGAAATCGACGATGCCATCGGGCAGTCCTCTTTTGAGACCATCACGCAACTGTTCACCCGTGTATTCCAAACCGAGGGTAAACAACAGCAAGAGGATACCAATTTCGGAACCGATATAAAGAAAACCTTCACTCAAATCAAGGGGTAATATCCCACCATTCCCGAATAAAAGCCCTACGAGTAAGAATAAAGGAATGGCAGACATACCGATCTTGCGTGCAAGCCGGTTGAGAATAGCCAGGGCGATAATAATTACACCCAGCTCTATAAGTAAAAGTGACATATTCGTAATAGACATAACTGTGGAATTCTACATGATTAATTCATTTTTTGCAAGCAATTGAATATAGTAAAAACCAGATTTGCTCTCCAAATTTTTAACTACAAATAAATCTCAATAGCTTGATAAAAGTTGTTAACCTTAATTTATCAAATCTAACAAAACTCTAACGCAGTCCAACGCAAAACACCCTCTTCACTGACCAGGCAGTTCTAGAATAAAGATAGTGAAGTTAGACCAAGTGTAATTATATATCAGACAAGAAAGGCATAAGATGGACTTTAAACGCATGTTCAACGCAAAGTGGAAACAATTACGCGGTAAGGCAAAAGAACGATGGGGCGAGTTGACCGACGAAGACCTGGATAAAGTCGAAGGCCAGATGGACCAGCTGGTCGGCGTCATCCAAGAAAAATACGAACTGTCCCGCTCAAAAGCAGAAGCTGAGGTAAACGAATTCCTGACCAAGTCATAATTAGCATCTGACGAGACCCATGGATGGATATTATCGGGCCAGAAACCGTTGCATCCACCAGGGTCTTATGGTAGGATAAGTTTGATAAAAACATAGCAAGTAACAGTTACACGGGGAGCCTGGCAACAGGCTGAGAGGAGGACAGGAGTCCTCGACCCGCAGGACCTGATCCGGATAATGCCGGCGGAGGGATGAGATTGTTCGTAAATCAACACCCTCCTAAATGAAGGGTGTTTTTTAATGAATAAAAACCCAACAAAAGTGATATTGTTCGTCAATGGCGATTTTCCTGATCCCAATCAGGTGGCTTGTCAGATCGTAGATGATGATTATCTGGTTGCCGTCGATGGCGGACTTAAGCATCTGACGTCACTGGGGTTAAAGCCCGACCTGATCATCGGAGATCTGGATTCGGCGGATAAAACAGCAGTTGGTGATTGGCAATCCAGAGGCACTGAAGTCCGCAGCTACCCGGAGGATAAGGACGAAACCGATCTGGAAATCGCCCTATCAGCTGCCCTTGACCTGTCGCCAAAGGCGATCTGGGTGGTAGCCGCCCTCGGAGGAAGAATTGACCAGACTTTGGGCAATATCTTCCTGCTCACCCAACCTGAACTGGCCGAGTTTGACATCCGTCTGATTGACGGATTACGTGAAGTTTTTGTGATCCGCAGCTCAGCGACCATCCAGGGCATTGCGGGTCAGCGGG